>NZ_DAOMPX010000087.1:0-6592 GCF_035445025.1 Citricoccus sp.
CCCAGTCCCCGGCGGCGGCCATCGCCATCCAGTCCCGCCGACCAGCCACCGTCAGCCCGGTGGGCACCGCCAGCACGTTCGCGTCGGGGTACCACTCCACGAACTCCCGGTTGATCTGCTCGACCAGGTGGTTCGGGACGACCATCGCCGGGCGGTGGGCGATGCCGGTGCGGCGCAGTTCCATGGCGGCCATGACCATGGTGCCGGTCTTGCCGGCCCCCACCACGTGGTCCAGCAGCACGGCCGGTTCGTTCACCGCCCGGGCCACGGCCGAGCGCTGATAGGAATACGGGATGCGGTCGGCTTCCAGTCCGGGCAGTTCCAGCCGCTGGCCCATCTGGTCGTAGTCCGGGGCGACCATCGAGTTGAACGCCTCGTTGTACAGGCTCTGCAACCGGGCCGCGCGGGTGGGGTCCTCGGTGACCCAGGCGTTGAAGCGGGTTCGAATCGCGTCGATCTTCTCTCTCGCGGCGGTGGTCGCGGCCTCGTCCTTGCGGTAGGTCCCGTCGGCGTCCTTCTCCCTCACCACCACCGACTTATAGTTCATGGTCGCGGCCAGCAGGGCGGCCGGGGTGCGCTTGTTCGTGCCCCACTGGTACCGCACCGAGGCGGAGAACCCGCCCTTGGGGGAGGCGACCTCCCAGGCCTCCACGGCCGGGTTGAACTTCACCTCGGTGGCGACCTCGAAGGTGTCCCGGACGAAGTCCTCGTAAATGTCCTGCGGGACCCAGTGCACGCCGGGGTTGACCACCACGTCGCGGATGTCCACGTCCGCCGGCAGCACCGCCTCCAGGGCGGCCACATTCACCGCGTAATCCCCACCGTTGGCCACCGCTTCCTGTGCGGCAGCCAGCTTGGCGCGGACATTGCCGGACAGGTAGGCCACCTTCGGGGTCAGCACCCCGGACTCGGGGTCGGTGAACACGTGCCCGGCCATCATCGTCTCGGCCTCATCGGCGTCCACGCCCAGCAGCCCGGCCACCCGGTCCACGTCCACGGTGCGGGTCTCGTCCAGGCTGATCGCGATGGCATCCTCCACCGACTCGGCCCGCTCCGGGCGAGGCCGGTACTCGATGACGTCCCGGGTCAACAGCGCCGCCGGCTCGGCGGACTGCTCCTGCTCATCGAACACCTCACAGGCGCGCAACAGGCCCAGCTTGGGGTCCCCGGCCAGGAACTCCAGGTGGGGCTGGCGGCGGTGGCTGAACTCGGGCACGGCGGCCTCGGCGGCCCACTCATTGGCCAGCTCGGTCGGGACGGGGACCTCGGAGCGGTCCATCTCCCCGTCTTCGGGCAGGGTGGCCCGCCACGCGGCCTCCAGTTCCCGGATCTTCTGGGCCTGCTCCTGAGCCCGCGGGGTCTTCCAGATGTCCTCGGAACGGTTGATGGGCCCATAGGCGTTCATGTACTGCCGCCAACCCGTGCGTAACTTCTCTCGCGCGGCCTCGGCGGTCTCCTGGCCCCGTCCTTCGGACTGGGCACGCATGACCTCCACCGCCTGATCGCGCAACACCAGCAATGCCCTGGCCTCCACCGCTCGAGCGCGGGGGACCTTGACCGGCTCCCACGCCAGCTGCGCCCCGTACCGGGTGAAGCCCTGGGCGGCCGGGTCGAAGCGGACGTGACCGACGGCGGCCTCGGCCACCGGCGGGAAGTGCAGCCCCGGGTCGTGGGTCACGGTCAGCGGGTCGGGGGAGTAGCCCAGCCCGGCGTCCTTGGCCTCCTCGACCACCGCGCCGAGCCGTTCTTCCAACAGTGCGGTCAGGTCCCCGGTGGGCGGGTCCACCCGGTAGGACATCCCGCCCCACGGGTCACTGGCCGCGCGGAGGGTGCCGAGCACGTTCTCGGGGTGGTCCCGGAAGTACCGGGACGCCGGAATCTGGTGGATTTCACCGTCCCGGTCGGTGGCTTCGATCAGGCCCGGTTCGACCCAGGCGGCGACGGCGTCCTGGTCGATCTTGGCCCCGGGTTCGCGGCGGCGGAAGATCAGCACGTCGGTCTTCACGTCCGTGCCGGCGCTGTCCTGCATGGCCCCGTTGGGCAGCCGGACCGCGCCGACCAGGTCGGCGTAGCGGGCGAACTCCCGGCGGGCGGAGGCCCGTTGGGCGTCCAGGGTCCAGGTGGAGGTCATCACCGCCACGTACCCGCCCGGGGCGGTCAACCGGAGGGACTTGGCGATGAAGTAGTTGTGGATCGACAGGTTCTGCCCGTTGTACTTCGCGTCCGGGACCGGGAACGAGCCGAAGGGGACGTTGCCGACCACCGCGTGGAAGCTGTCCTCACCCAGGCGCACCTGCTCGAACCCGGCCGCGTGGACCTCGTGGGAGGGGTGCAGGTGGGCGGCGATGCGCGCGGTCGTGGCATCCAGTTCCACCCCGACCATGTCGGTGCCGGCCGGGGCCTGGCCGAGGAACTCCCCGGACCCGCACCCCGGTTCCAACACCCGGCCCCCCGCGAACCCGGCCCGCGATAGGCCGCCCCAGATGGCGGCGGCGTGGGCGGGGTCGGTGTAGTGGGCGTTCAGGGTGGTGGCCTTGGCCTGCTCCCACCCCTCCGGGCCCAACAGATCCCGCACCAGGGCCCGGTCCTCGGCGGAGAAGGTGTCGGCGGTGTCATCGAAGACCTCCGGCAGTGCGCCCCAACTGGACCACCGCGACAGCTCGTCCTGATCCAGAGGCGTGGCGTACCGTCCGGCGTCCTCGAGCTCGGCCAGGGTCTGCAACGCGGCCACGTTGGCCAGGAACCGGCTCGACCGTGTTCCCGGGCGTTGGGTACCCCCGGTCCAGTCGACCGGGACACCGGTCAGCTGCCCTGAATCCTGTCCCGGTCCGCCTCGGTCACCAGCGGCGGCAGGCTCGTGGCCCCCGGTACCGGGTCCATCCCCTGGGCCCGCATCCAGTCGAACACCTGACTGGCCAGCACCGTCAGCTGGTCGAACACCCGCAGCTGCGCCCGCTTTGGCAGCTTCAACAGGGCCTCGGCCTCCACCGGTTCCACCCGGTCCGGGGCCAGCTGCATCGCCCGCGACTGCACCATCGCGATCAGGTAGTCCTCGAAGTCCTGGCTCGCGTCCTGGTACTGGTCCAGGCCCAGCATCAGGTCGATCACCGTCACCTCCCCGTCCGGGTGCGCCGCTTCGTAGGCCTGAACCAGCGTGGTCCCGTACGGGGTCTTCTCGTGCGGGTGCTGCCACACCGTCCGGTCGATCTCCCACCGGTCGGTCTCCCAGCCCAACAGTTCGCTGCTGGTGTCCTGCCGCGGCTCCTCGATCGGATCGGGCATCGTCCCGTCCTGCATCCTGTCCTCCGACCTCGTTCCGTTCTGCACTGTCCCGTTCTGCATTCTCGGTTCCTTCCATATCGGCCAACAGGTCGAACACCGAGATCTGACCGGCCACCTGATTGCTTCGCTTCGCCACGCTCGGGCTCCTTCTCTGACATAACTGCACGACGGCCGGGAGACGGTCAAGCCCCCGGCCGTCGAGCGACGGACTATGGACAGGTCACCGGGTGATCCCGGTGACCTCCTGCTGCTGTGGCACCAGCGGCGGCTGACCCGCCGACCACTCCGCGAACGCCTCCGGCGTCAGCTCCTCCGGGCGCAGGCCCTGGCCTGCCGAGTGCTTCCTGGACTGCTCGGGGGAGGAAGCGACCGAGGCGCCGTCCCGGTGGGGTTCTCGGGGCAGGACCGCGACCGGGTTGAACTGCATGGAGGCGGCCACGTCCTCGGCCCAAATCCGATGGTTCAGTCCAGGCTTGCCGGTGCTCGTGGCATACGCCCCGACCCGGTAGTCCCCGGTGACCGTGACCCGGTCGCCCTTGCGCAGCGAGGCCAGCACGTTCTCTCGCAGCTGGGCCCTTTCGACGGCCACGTCGTAGAACTTCGCCTCGGTGTCCTCCCACGCCCGGGAACTCTCGTTGAACCGGCGGCCGTTCTCCGCCACCGTCATCACCACCAGCTCCTGGCCGGCCTTCGTCCGCACCTTCCGGGGATCGCCCGTCAGGTTGCCCTGCACCGTCTTCTTGCCCACGCTCTCCATGGCTTTCTCGCTTCCCTGCTTGGTGTTGTTACTGGTTGTCGTCTGTTCGAAGTCGGATCGGGGTCGGGCGGGCAGCGCGGTCGGGGTGTAGTCCTCGCGCTCCAAGCGTCTGTGACCGTCCACCTGGTCCCACCCCGGGTGGATGTCGGCGGCTTCCTCTCCCGCGTCTTGGATTAGGGGGTGTGCCTGTCCGGCGGTGTCGATCCACTCGGCATTGTGGGCGTAGGCGAAGGGCTGGGCGGCGGGGGCCTCACGGAAGGTTGGCTTGGTGTAATGGATGTGCTCCGTCTGCACGAAGGTGTACCGCGCGGGGACATCCAGCCGGATCCTCGTGCCTGCTCTCAACCGCTCCGGGGCCACCAACTCCGAGTCGAGCTCACTGAAGTGCGCCCGGACGCGGGTCCCGTCATCGGTGTCGACCCACGCCTCCGTGCTCCATTGGCCCCACTCCACGCCGACGATCACCCCCTCGACGTTCGGCTCCTCGGTCCTCGGCTCCGTCATGCTGGCCTGCCTTCCTGTCCCGTTGACCTCGACCCGGCGCCGATGTCTTGTCCCCAGTTCGCCGCGACCCCGGTCCGGCCGCCCGCGACACACATCCAGGGCGCTACCGTCTCGTCGGTAGGTGCCGCCCGGTCACTCATCGCTCTGTGCGTTCATCTCGGTCCAGGCGGTTCCGTCGGGCGATTCCTCCCACACCACGGTCAGGTCCTCTGGGCCGCCCATGATGTTGACCGCAACTCCGGCCTGGCCGGGAGTGGCCGAGGTGTAGGCCAGGGCCACCGAGCCCACTGCGGCCACGGACCGGGCACGCAGGCCCAGCGGGTCCGAGGCCCCGTGCTCGACGCCGTCGGCATCCACGGCGCGGGCTCGCACGAACGTCACCCCGGAGGTGGGGCGGTCGAGGACCTTCTCGGTGCGGATGGTCGAGGCCGCGGTGATCCAGTCGTCCTCGTCGTAGTCCAGTTCGTAGGCCCCGACCGTGCCGGAATACGCCACCGGTTCCTTGTGCGTGCCGTTCTGCACGCACCCGGCGTCGTGCGTCATCTCCTTCAGTCGGGACCGCAGCTGGGCCACGTTCGGGTGCCACATCATCATCGGAGCCAACCCGGGGGCCTGTTCCTCGAAAACCTTGTACTCCATGCACATCGCCGCATACAGCTCGGCGGTCAGGCTCGGGTGCCGGTACCAGCACGCCGGAACATCGGAGGTCGTCAGCCGGTATTCGCGGATGAACCAGTCCACCCAGCGGCGCAACCCGTTCCAGGCATCCCACTGCTGACCGGGTTCGATCTCCCGCCACCGGGTGCCCAACCACTCCGGCGGACCCTCGGCGGCCAGGGCCGCCTCGACCTCGGGGTCCAGGTACGGCAGCGGGGACCCCGGTGCCTCGCCACCGGTTTGCTCGGGGCCGGGGGCCTCCTGGTTCAGCCAGGTGTCGTCGTCCTCGTCGTCTACCCATGGATTGCCACTCACCGGTGTCACCCTCCTCAACGCTGCTGTCTGATCCGGCAGGGCCTGTGGCCTGCTCGGAGACAGTTCGCAACGGGAGGGCAGCGGTGTATGTCGCTCAGTCCAGGTGAATCAGTGGGCGTATCGACGGGAAGCTGGCAACTTCTACGGGGCGGCTCGCGTCCACACGTTGAGGCCCACCTTTTTCCAACCGCTCTCGGTGAGATCGTCAGTATCCACGGAATCACCGACCAAGGTGTGGTCACCGGGTACGTTCAGCAAGGTCAGGGTGATGTCGTCGCTATCGGCCCCGCAGATCCGAGCGGTGCCGTCGTCGCCCCCCGTGTCGGTGATCAGGCATATCAGTCGGCCCAACCGCTCGGGCTCCGGTCCGTCCGTGTACGACACGTAGTAATCCACCCCGTTATACGAACCGACGGCGTAGGCCGGCTCCTCCGGATAGTCACGGGCGCTTTCAGGCGGCAGGCTCACCACGGGGGTGTCCACCAGGGCGGCGATAGCCGGGGCCGTGGGGACCGGTTGTGGTTCTTCCTGGGCGTAGCATCCCGACAGCACGAACAACCCGCCACTGACCATCACCATGGTGGTCACCCGGCCAACGGCCGGACGCGTCATCGAGGCGCACATGGCAGAACCTCCCGGGCCGACAGGATGCCAATGTAACCGTGCCGCCTCGGCCCTACCGAGGGCCGGTCTGCTCTCGGCAGCTGCACTGTGCGGCCCGATGGATGGGGCACGCTACGACCCGACGACCCGCAGCGACTCCCACGGAACGGACTCAGGACCGCCCGGTGTCGTCGGTGCGGCGCTGGCGGCGGTATTTCCGGGGTGGGCCGTCGATGAGGTTGAGCAGTCGTTGGACCATTTCGTTCACCGCGGCCTGGGCGGAGCCTTCGCCGGGGTTGGCGGCCATCCACCGGTGGACGCCTTCTTCGCAGATCGAGCACAGCCACATCCCGTCCCCGTTGGCGCGGCGGCATTCGGCACGGTCCAGCAGGTCGGTGCTGGTGGTGTGGAACTGCAGGACGGAGACCCGCTGGCACAGTTCGCAGTTCAGCGGCTCGGTGGAGCCGGGGACGG
>NZ_DAOMPX010000088.1:0-6397 GCF_035445025.1 Citricoccus sp.
AGTACGCCGCCCTCTCACGGCGGTAACGCGGGTTCGAATCCCGCTGGGGTCACCACGAGCAAGAGGCCCGGTCCATCAGGACCGGGCCTCTTGCGTTCCCCGGCACCTCCGTCCCGGGTGTCATGATGGGGTGGTGAGCACACCCTTCACGCCAGCAGCCCCCGACGCCGGTTCCCCGGACGAGCCACTGGCAGGATCCCCGGGGGCAGGACTGCCGGTCGCACCGGAGGCGCCGGTCCCCGCAGCGGGCGGTTCCGCGGACGCCGCCCCCCGGATCGCCGCCGAGGCCGTGGACCTCCTGGGCCGGCTCCGGACGGAACTGGATGCGGTCCGCCTCCCCCTGGCCGTCGACGGGGCCGCGGACACGGAGGCCGTCCGCCGGTCCGCCGTCGGCCAGCTCGACGACTACGTCCTGCCGCGCTACCGCAGCCTCGACGCCCCGCTGCTGGCCGTCGTCGGGGGATCCACCGGGGCCGGGAAGTCGACCCTGGTCAACGCCCTGGTGGGCCACCCCGTGACCCGGGCCGGTGCCATCCGCCCCACCACGCGGCAGCCGATCCTGCTGCACCACCCGGACGACGTAGAGTGGTTCACCACCGCTCGGGTTCTGCCCGGGCTCTCCCGGACCACCGGCCACCGCGCCGATCCCGGTGCGCGGCCGCCGGCCGAGCGGGCGGGCGTGGACCCCGACCCCCAGGCCACGGACACCCTCGTGATGGTCGCCGAACCGCAGCTGCCCCCCGGACTGGCCCTGCTGGATGCCCCGGACATCGATTCCATCGCGGACGAGAACCGGCGGCTGGCCGCGCAGCTGCTCTCGGCGGCGGACCTGTGGATCTTTGTCACCACCGCCAACCGCTACGCGGACGCGGTGCCGTGGGAACTGCTGCTGGACGCGGCCGCCCGGGACATCACGGTCGCCGTCGTCCTGGACCGGGTGCCGGCCGGAGTCGAGGACGAGGTGGCCACCGACCTGTCCGCACTGCTGGGCCGGCGTGGACTGGGCGGGGCCGAGCTGTTCGTCGTCACCGAGTCACCACTGGACGCGGACGGCATGCTGCCGGCCGGTACCGCCGCGCCGCTCCAGCAGTGGCTGGCCGCCATAGCCCACGACGCCGGCTCCCGGTCCGAGGTGGCCCGCCGCACCCTCAACGGGGTGGTGCGGCAGCTCGCGGACAAGGCCGAGGGCATCGCCCAGGCCGAGGACGACCAGCGCGAGGCGGCCGCACGGCTGACCGGTGCCGTGGAATCGGCCTACGGACAGGCCCGGGAGGGGGTGCTGGCGGCCACCCACGACGGCACCCTGCTGCGCGGAGAGGTGCTCAGCCGCTGGCAGGACTTCGTGGGCACGGGCGAGTTCTTCCGGTCCCTGGAATCCGGCATCGGGCGCCTGAGGGACCGGATCACCGCCTTCCTGACCGGCCGGCCCGCGCCACCCGAGGCGGTCGAGACCGCCATCGAGACCGGACTGCACGCCGTGCTCGTGGAACAGGTGGCCGCCGCCGCCGAGGAGTCGGAGGACCGCTGGCGTCAGGACGCCGCCGGCCGGGCACTGCTCGAGGGCCGGGACCTGTCCCGGGTGCCGGAGGACTTCCCGGACCGGGCCGCCGCCGAGATCCGCGGCTGGCAGCAGGACCTGATCCGGCTCATCGAGGACGAGGGCGCGGGCAAGCGCACCATGGCCCGCGTGACCGCCCTGGGCGTGAACGGAGTGGCGGTGACCCTGATGATCGTGTCCTTCGCGTCCACCGGAGGGCTGCTCGGCATCGAGGTCGGGATCGCCGGCGGAACCGCTGTGGTGGCCCAGAAGCTGCTGGAGTCGATCTTCGGCGAGGACGCCGTGCGCCGCCTGGCCCGGCGCTCGCAGCAGAACCTGGCGCAGCGGGTCAGCGACCTGCTGGTCCATGACGCCCGGCGCTTCACCGTCCTGCTGGACGAGGTCCGTGAGGACGAGGAGACGGCGCACCTGCGGGCGCTGGTCCCCGGACTGCGCCGGCTCGGCGGCTCCGGCACCTCCGTGACCGGGGAGGCCGGGGCATGAGCCGCGACGGACGGGACCTGCGCGACGGACAGGACCTGCGCGACGTACCGGCGCCCCGGGACGGGACACCCCTGGACCGCAAGCTGGCCGCCCTCGGGACGGCCACGGACCTGGGGGAGGGCCGGTTGCCCGACCAGGCGCTCGCGGCCGCCCGCCAGGTGGTGGACCACGCCGGCCAGCGCCGCCGGCTCTCGGCGGAGCACACGGTCGTCGGCTTCTTCGGCGCCACCGGGTCGGGGAAGTCCAGCCTGTTCAACGCCGTCACCGGCCACGCTCTGGCCCGGGCCGCCGCCACCCGCCCGACCACCTCGGAGCCCATGGCCGCGGTGTGGGGTGCCGAGGGCGCCGGCCCCCTGCTCGACTGGCTCGAGGTGAACCAGCGGCACGTCCTGGACGGGCCGGCCGCCGGCACCGACCTGACCACGTGGTGGGGTCGGCGGCGGGAGTCGGGCGGGTTGATCCTGCTCGACCTCCCGGACTTCGACTCGATCGCGGCCGGTCACCGCAGGACCGTCCAGCGGCTCGTGGGCCAGGTGGATGTGCTGGTCTGGGTGGTGGATCCCCAGAAGTACGCCGACGCCGCGCTGCACCGGGAGTTCCTGGAACCCCTGGCCGCACACCGGGCCGTCACCCTCGTGGTGCTCAACCAGGTGGATCGCCTTGCCGGTCCGGATGTCGAGCGGGTCGTGGCCTCGCTGAAGGACCTGCTGGCCCGGGACGGACTGGTCCGCGTCCCCGTCTACCCGGCCTCGGCCACCACGGGGGCCGGTGTCGACGCCGTGCGGACCGCCATCGCCGAGGTGGCCGCCCAGCGCTCGGCCGCCACCGAACGACTGCTGTCCGACGTGCGGACCGCCGCCCGCGCACTGGGGTCCGAGGACGCCGGAGGCGTGCCGGCCGGCGTCGGCAAGGGGGCCGAGTCCCGGCTCGTGGACGCCCTGGCCGAGGCCTCGGGAGCCTCCACCGTGGTCCGGGCCGTTGCCCAGTCCTACCGTCTCGAGGGGGGCCGGCGCACCGGTTGGCCCGTGGTGCGGTGGATGGCCCGCGTGCGCCAGGACCCGTTGCGCCGGCTGGGCCTGCGCCGCGGTGAGGGTGCCGCCCCCGGGGCCACGTCCGGCGCCGACGACCCCCGTCTGCACCGCACGTCCCTGCCCGAGCGCAGCCCGGCCCAGCGGGCCCAGGCGGACGGGGCGGTCCGGGCCTTCGCCGACTCGGCCAGCGAGGGCGCGCCGGACTCCTGGCGGTCCTCGATCCGCCGGGCCGCCCGCAGCCACGCGGAGCAGCTGCCCGATGAGCTCGACCAGGCCATCACCTCGACCGATCTCCGGGCCGGTGCCACCTCCTGGTGGTGGCATCTCGTCAATGTCCTGCAGTGGCTCGCCCTGCTGGCGGCCGTGGCCGGACTGGCCTGGCTCGGGGTCCTGGCCCTGGCGGTCTACCTCCAGTTCGACCTGCCCCCCGCCCCGGACGTGGAGGGGTTCCCCATCCCCACCCTGCTGGCGGCCGGCGGGCTGGCCTTCGGCATCCTGCTGGCCCTGCTCGCGGCCCCGCTGGTGCGCCTGGGCGCCCGGGCTCGTGCCCAGCGGGCCCGACGCCGGTTGCGTGCGGCGATCGCCGAGGTCGCCGCCCAGCGGATCGCAGAACCGGTGCGCCAGGAGATCAACCGCTACGGGCGGTTCCGGGAGGCGCTGGCGGCGGCCAGCGGGCGGCATTGAGCACCGGTCAGCAGGCGCGGTCGCGGGGCAGCACGGGGGACCGGACGGTCGGCGGCCTCGGTGAGGCCGGGATCCTGCGCATCCTGAACCGCCGCTTCGCCGTCCTGCCGGCCGCGGGGGACTGGCCCGAGGGTACGGTGGGGCCCGGGGACGACGCCGCGGTGGTGTCCGCCCCGGACGGACGGTTCGTCATCTCCACCGACGCCATGGCGCAGGACCGGGACTTCCGCCTGGACTGGCCGGCCGTCTCCTGCGGGGCATCCCGTGGCGGGGGCGGGGACGACGTCCGGGGTTTCGCCGGGGGGTACTCGATCGGCTGGAAGGCGGCGGCCCAGAACCTGTCGGACATGAACGCGATGGGGGCGGACGCCACCGGGCTGCTGCTGGCCCTGACCATGCCGCACACCACGGGGGTGTCCTGGATCGACGGTCTCGCCGCCGGGATCGCCGGGGCCGTGAGGCGCCTGGGGGCCCGGCGGTGCCGGGTCGTGGGCGGGGACCTGGGCTCGGACGACCGGATCACCCTGGCCATCACGGCCACCGGAGACCTCGGCGGCCGCCCCGCGGTCCGGCGCGCGATGACGCCCACGGTGTCCGCGGCGGACCCCGTGGACCTCGTACTGTGCGGGCGGGCCGGCTGGGCCGCCGCCGGACTCGCGGTGCTGGACACCTCCCGGGAGGAGCTCCTGGACCGGCTCCGGAGGGGCGCCCCTGGAGTCCGGCGGCTGGCCGCCCGGGCCGCGACGGCCCAGTTGCGCCCGCGCCCCGTGCTCGGGGCGGGACGACGTGCCGCCGAGGCCGGGGCCCTGGCCATGATGGACGTCTCGGACGGCGTGGCCAAGGACGCCGGGCGGCTGGCGCTGGTGAACGGCCGCCGCGTCGAGCTGGATCCGGACTGGGTGCGCTCCGACGCCGCCGTGCTGGACCCCCTGGCGCGAGCGCTGGGCCAGGACGCCCGGGACTGGGTGACGGCCGGGGGTGAGGACTACGGACTGCTCGCCGTCCTGCCGGCGCGCACCCGGATCCCCCACGGCTTCCGGCGCGTCGGCCGCCTCCTCCCCGGCGACCTGCCCGGGGTCACCGGGGACGGTGGCGGCGCCGGTCCGGGGGCCGGCCCGGTGGAGTGGCCGCAGGAGGGGTCCGGGATGGCTCAGGACCAGGGCGGCTGGGACCACTTCGCCCGGGACGGCTGAACCGCACCGGTGGCGCTCCAGAGGGGATGGGGTTCAGTGCCCGGCGGTCACTGCGCGGGGTCGAAGCGGTGGCCGAGGGCGGCGTGGGTGAAGCCGGCCTGGCGCCAGGTGGAGGGGTCCAGGACGTTGCGGGCGTCGATGATGGTGGGCCGGTTCATGAGGGTGGCGACGTGGGTGGGGTCCAGGGCCTTGAACTCGTCCCATTCGGTGAGCAGGATGACCAGGTCGGCCCCGGTCAGGGCCGCCTGGCTGGTGTTCACGTAGTCCAGTCGGGGGAACCGGGCGGCGGCGTTGGGGTTGCCCTTCGGGTCGTAGACGGCCACGTCGGCCCCGGCGGTGTAGAGCCGGTTGGCCACGTCCAGGGCGGGGGAGTCGCGCACGTCGTCGGAGTCGGGCTTGAAGGTGACCCCGAGGATCGCGATCCGCGCCCCGTTCAGGACCTGGACGGAGACCGGGTCCGGGGTGTGCCCGGCCCCGCCGTTGGGTGCCCGCCGGGGTGCCCCGTGCAGGGTGTGGGAGAGGACCTGGACGGCCAGGTCCACGACCTTGTCGCGGCGGCGCAGGTTGATGTCGTCCATCTCGGCCAAAAAGCGCATGGTGCGGTCCAGGCCGAGCTCGCTCACCCTCGCCTGCAGGGCGCGGATGTCCTTGGGCAGGCAGCCCCCGCCGAACCCGACCCCGGCGTTCAGGAAGCGCCGGCCGATCCTGGGGTCGTGGCCGATCGCGTCGGCCAGGGTGCCGATGTCCCCGCCGACGTGCTCGGTGATCTCACTGAAGGCGTTGATGAAGGAGATCTTCGTGGCCAGGAACGCGTTCGCGGCGACCTTGACCAGCTCCGCGGTCGCGTAGTCCGTGGCAATCCACGGGGTCCCGGCGGCCAGCGCCTGTGCGTACACCTCACGCAGCACCTGCTCGGCGTGGGCGGAGGTGACCCCGACGACGAGGCGGTCCGGGGTCAGGGTGTCGGCCACGGCGAAGCCCTCGCGGAGGAACTCCGGGTTCCAGGCCAGCTGAACCGCCCCGGGCATCCCGGTGGCGGCGCGGGTGTCGGCGATCAGGGTGGCCAGGCGTTCGGCGGTGCCGACCGGGACGGTGGACTTGCCCACGATCAGCGCGTCCTGGCTGATGTGCTCGGCCAGGGACACCGCGGCCGCATCCACGTAGCGCATGTCCGCCGCGCTCTCACCGGGCTTCTGCGGGGTGCCCACCCCGATGAAGTGCACATCGGCCCACGCACCGACCTCGGCGTAGGAGGTGGTGAACCGCAACCGGCCCGAGCGCACGTGCTTGACGAGCAGCTCCGGCAGCCCGGGCTCGTGGAACGGCAACTCACCCCTGGACAGGGCCTCGACCTTGGCCGGGTCGATGTCCAGCCCCACCACCTCGAACCCCAGCTCCGCCATGCACGCCGCATGCGTCGCCCCCAGATACCCCGTCCCCACCACCGA
>NZ_DAOMPX010000089.1:0-6342 GCF_035445025.1 Citricoccus sp.
TGGAACGCATGTCCACCGCACTGACCCTTGCCCTCCTTGCGGTCGGACTCATCCTCACCCCCCTGTTCTGCCGGTGGTGGGGCCGCAACGCCGGATGGCCCCTGGCGGCCGTCTACACGCTCGCCGCCGTGGCGTACCTGCCCGCCCTGGCCCAGGGGACGGTTGCCCGCGCCGGTGCCGGCGGTGCTGCAGCCGCTTCACCCGCCACGTGGTCCATCCCGTGGATTCCCTCCTGGGGGCCCGGTGAAGGAGAGGGCATCAGGCTGGCGTTCTCGGCCGACCCCGTCTCGAGCGTCTTCACCCTCATCGCGCTGCTCATCGGCGCGGTGGTGCTCGTCTACTCCACCCGGTACCTGGACCCCGGCCCCAACCTGAGCTTCTACCTCGGGATGGCCCTGTTCACGCTGGCCATGGTGGGGCTCGTGACCGCGGACGACCTGGCGGTCCTGTTCATCTGCTGGGAACTGACCTCCCTGGCGTCCTTCCTGCTCATCGCCCGCTCGGGCCAGAGCGCCTTCGCCCCGTCGATGCGGACCCTGCTGGTCACCTTCCTCGGCGGACTGGCCCTGCTCGTCGCCGTCGTGCTGGTGGCCGTCCGGGCGGGAACCACGAACCTGGGTGAGATCATGGCCTCGGACCTGTGGGCCCAGGACCCCGCCTTCACCACCACGGTCGGGCTGCTCATCGCGCTGGCCGCCATGACGAAGTCGGCCCAGTTCCCGTTCCACTCCTGGCTGCCCGACGCGATGGCCGCTGCCACCCCCGTCTCGGCCTACCTGCACGCCGCCGCCGTGGTGAAGGCCGGCATCTTCCTGCTGTTGCGCTTCTCGCCGGTCTTCCACGACGACGTGCTGTGGTCCGTCCTGCTCGTCGTCGTGGGCCTGGTGACCTCGGCCGTCGGTGGCTGGCGGGCACTGCAGCAGCACGACCTGAAGAAGCTGATGGCCTACTCCACGGTCAGCCAGCTGGGGCTCATCGTGGCCGCGATCGGCACCGGGACCGAGGCCGGCATCGCCGCCGCCCTGATCCACACCATCGCACACGCCCTGTTCAAGTCCGGGCTGTTCATGGTGGTCGGAGTCGTGGACCACGCCACCGGAACCCGCGACCTGCGGCGCCTGCCGGTGCTGTACCGGGCGCTGCCGTTCACCTTCGTGGTGACCGTCCTGGGCGCCGGCGCGATGGCGGGCATCCCGCCCCTACTCGGCTTCATCTCCAAGGAGTCCATCTTCACGGCCCTCAACCACTGGGCCGCGGACGGAGGCGCGTCCGGCACGCTCGCCGCCTGGGCGGGCCCGGTCGCGCTGGCCGGAGCCGCCCTCGGCTCCGTGCTCACCTTCGCCTACTGCGCGAAGATCGTCGTCGGCGGCTTCCTGGACCCGGAGCGGCCCGAGGAGTACGGCCGGACCCGGCGGCCGGGGCGGGTGGCGCCGGCCCACGCACGGGACCACGGGCACGCCGCCGGTGCCGACGCCCCCGTGCACGCTCCCGGTGGCATCCTGGTGACCGCCACCGCGCTGCCGATCCTCGCCTCCGTCGCGGCGCTCTTCGCCCTGCCGCTGCTGGACGTCGCGGTCGGCGCCGCCACGGACACGGCCCTGCCGGGCGCCGGGGCGGAACCGCACTTCGTGCTCTGGCACGGGATCACCGCCGAACTGCTCACCACCCTCGCGGTCTTCGCCGCCGGCGTGGTGACGGTCCTGCTGCGCCACCGGCTCTGGCCGGTGCTGGAGGACGCCGGTCTGCCGTTCGGCGGTGCCTCGATCATCGAGGCCTGCACCCGGGGCCTGACCGTGGCCGGCCACGCCGTGGCCCGGCTGACCGCCCGGGACGCCGCCGCCTCGCACGCGGCCATGATGGTGGCCTCGCTGGTGGCCGTCGTGGTCCCCGGGGCCCTCCTGCTCAGTGCCCAGGGCAGCCTGCCCCCGCTGCGCGAGGGGCTGAACCAGCCGGTGGACGTGGTGCTGCTCGTCCTGCTGGCGGCCTCGGCACTCGGTGTGGCGTTCACCCGCTCGCGGCTGGGCGCCACGGTGGCCCTGTCCGCCATCGGCATCCTCATGACGGTCCAGATCCTGGCCCTCGGCGCCCCGGACGTGGCCCTGACGCAGCTGCTCGTGGAGAGCCTGACCATCATCGTCATCATGCTGGTGCTGCAGAAGCTGCCGCGGACCTTCAAGAGCCCCCGGGCCGCCCGGGCGCTGCCGGCCGCGGTCATCGCCGTGGGCGCCGGGCTCGCCACCGGTCTGGCCACCTGGGGGCTGACCGGCCGGCGGGAGAAGTCCGAGGTCGGCACGTACCTGCTGGAGAACGGCCAGGACATCACCGGCGGGGACAACATCGTCAACGTCATCCTGGTCGAGTTCCGCGCCCTGGACACCCTCGGGGAGCTGGCCGTGCTGGGCATGGCCGGCATCGCGCTGGCCGCCGTGCTCTCCACGGTCCGCAACCGGTACATGGACCCGGACCCGGACAAGGTGGCTCGCGAGGAGATGGCGACCGGTGAGGAGCACGACGGCGCCGACCGCCCGGGCGGCCCGGACCTCGGCAGCGACACCGCCCGCCGCGCCATCCTCAGTTCCTGGGGCAACATCAGCCAGCTCCAGCTGATGCTGCGGTTCCTGCTCCCGCTGCTCGCGGTCATCTCCGCCATCCTGTTCCTGCGCGGCCACAACGAGCCCGGGGGCGGCTTCATCGCGGCCCTCGTGGGCTCCGGCATTGTGGGGCTTGTCTACGTCTCCACCTCGCGGGACCGGCAGATCGGCGCGCCCCGGGCGCCCATCTACCTGATCGGCGGCGGCGTGGTGCTCGCCGTGAGCACGGGCCTGTGGAACATGGCGTTCACGGGGACCTACATGGAGCCCCAGCACGGGTACGTCCTCGGCCAGCACCTCAGCACGTCCATGGTGTTCGACGCCGGCGTCTACCTGGCCGTCGTCGGGCTCATCCTGCTCGCCTTCAACGTCCTGGGCACCGCGCGCTCGGCCCACCAGCGCCCCGGCGGGGAGGGCGCCCGCGAGCGCGTGGACGAGGCCGTGCTGGGAGAGGTGGACGGGCCGATGGACAACCCGATCGACGGCCTGCTCGCCGCGGACCGGACGGCCGCCACCGACGGAAGGCCCGCGAAACCGGTGAAGCCCACCACCCAGCACATCTCCTCCGGCACCCAGCCCGACGAATGGGGGCGGTGACATGCTGGTCCTCGCCGTGACCGTGGGCGTACTGACCGCCGCGGGCGTGTGGCTGCTGCAGCAGCGGAGCATGGTCCGCGCCATCTTCGGGCTGACCCTGATCTCCCACGCCGTCAACCTGCTGCTCCTGACCACCGGGGTGCCGGGGTGGCGTGTGGAACCGCTGATGTCCACGGCGCAGGCCGCGGACGCCGCGGATCCCCTGCCCCAGGCCTTCGTGCTGACCGCGATCGTCATCTCCATGGCCACCACCATCTTCATGCTGGCCCTGGCCGTGATCGGCCGGGACGACGACCAGGAGAAGGTGCCCGAGACCGGGGAGGAGCACGCATGACCGACCTGATGACCCCCGGATCCCTGCTCGCGCTGTTCGTGGCCGTGCCCCTGCTCTGTGCGGGCCTGTCCGTGATCCTCCGCCAGCGCGTGGTCGACCGGATCCTGCTCGTCGGGGTCCCCGTCCTCGCGATCGCCGGGGCGGTGGCCCTGATGCTGTTCCACCGTGAGGTCCCGGTGCTGGCCAGTGCCATCGGCGCCTACGAGGGTGGCATCGCGATCCCCCTGGTCTCGGACACGCTCACGGCCCTGATGCTGGCCACCACCGGGCTCGCCACGGCTGCCTCCGGCTGGTTCCTGACCCTCACCGGTGAGGCCCGGTTGCGGTTCGTCCCGGCGCTGGCCCTGTTGCTGATGACCGGCGTCAACGGCGCCCTGCTGACGGGTGACCTGTTCAACCTCTTCGTGTTCGTCGAGGTGATGCTGCTGCCGTCCTACGCCCTGATCGCGGTGACCGGGACCTGGCGGCGCCTGGGCCTGGGACGCATGTTCGTCATCGTCAACCTGGTGACCAGCCTGATCCTGCTGATGGGCGTCGGCCTGGTCTACGGATCGGCCGGGGCCGTGAACCTCGCCGTCCTGGCCGGGCGGGCCGCCGAGGACCCCCAGGTCGCCCTGGCGCTCACCGTGGTGCTGCTGGCGCTGGCCATCAAGGCCGGCGTGGTGCCCGTCCACGGCTGGCTGCCCCGGGCCTACCCCGGGACCTCCGCGGGGATCATGGCACTGTTCTCGGCCCTGCACACCAAGGTCGCGCTGTACGCGATCTTCCGCATCTACTTCACGACCTTCGAGCCGGGTTCGCCGTCCGGCGCCGCCGGGGCCGGAATGGCGTCCGCGGTCGCGGGGGTGATCGCCGTCGTCGTGCTCGCCACCATGGTGGTGGGCGCCATCGGGTCCCTCGGCGAACAGCGGTTCCGCGGTGTCCTGGCCTTCCAGATGGTCGCCGGGGTGGGACACATCCTGATCGGCGTCGCCGTGACCTCGCCCGCGGCCGTCGCGGCGGGGTTGTTCTACCTGGTCCACCACGTGGTCACGATGGCCTCGTTGCTGACCACCGTGGGGGCCGTCGAGCACACCTACGGCACCGGGGTGCTGGGCCGGATCTCCGGGGTGATGCACCGGGACCGGCTGGCCGCCGTCCTGGTGGCCCTGGGGCTGCTGTCCCTGGCCGGGCTGCCGCCCACCTCGGGGCTGTGGGGCAAGCTGGGGCTGGGCCTGGCCGTAGCGGAGGCCGGTGAGACCGGCCCCGCGGGCGCCTGGCAGACCCCGGTGTTCCTGGTGGCGATCGTGGTCTCGTCCGTGGTCACGCTCGTGGCCCTGCAGCGGCTGTGGGGCTCCAGCTTCGCGGGGGCCCCGCTCCACCGCTACTGGCCGGCCGCGCCCGAGGGGGGACGGGCGAAGGCCCAGACCCTGGAGGGTGAGGTGCGCATCCCGCTGCGCCTGCTGGCCCCCGGGACGATGATGATGGGCGTGTCCATCGCACTCTTCCTCTTCGCCGGGCTCCTGATGCCCTTCATCGACACCGCGACCGCGGGGCTCTTCGAGACCGGTCCCTACATCGAGGCGGTGCTGCCATGAGAACCGACCAGCCGCGTCACCGCAGCGCCTGGCGGTTCAACGTCGGGTCCATGATCACCTACGTGGCCTGGCTCATCGGCCAGGTGATCGCCGGGTCGCTGACCGTGGCCCGCCGCGCCGTGGTCCCCGGCCGGTTCGCGGAGCCGTCCATCGTGGCCTTCCCGCTGCGCTGCAACACCGACCTGGAGGTCACGTGGATGGCCTCCTCCATCACCATCACCCCGGGCACCCTCGTGGTGGGCACCGCCCACGGCACGGACTCAGAACCCGTGACGGTCTTCGTCCACTCGGTCTTCGACGCGGACCGGGAGTCCGTCCACGAGGGCCTGCGGGAGATGGAGGACCGGCTGCTGCGGATGACCCGCGGGCCACGATGGCAGGACCACGCGGAAGGGGACGTCCGATGAGCATCGACTCCGCGTATGACGTGCTGCTCTCCGGGGTGCTCCTGATCCTGGCCGTCGCCATCCTGCTGGGGCTCTACCGGATCTTCACGGCCTCCGCGGCCGCCGAACGGGCCGTGGTCGGGGACCTGGTGTACTTCGCGGGCATCGGGATCCTGATGATCGTCGGCATCCAGTCCGGCTCCGCGGTCATCCAGGACGCCGCCATGCTCGCGGCGTTCCTGGGCATCCTGGCCACCGTGGCACTGGCACGCATCCTGACGAGAGGGGAACGCTAGTGGAGGGGTATCAGATCCTCGCCGCCGTCCTGATCCTGGGGGGCGCGCTGCTGGTGCTGCTCTCGGCCGTGGCCATGGTCCGGGCCCGGGACGCCCTGCAGATGATGAACGTGTTCTCGCCGGCCACGGCGATGGGCCTTCCGCTCATGGTGGCCGGGGTCTTCGCGCACCTGACCGGCCGGGACGGGTTCGACTGGTGGGTCCTGCTGGTCAGCCTCGTCACCATCTTCGCCCTGGTCATCGTGTCCTCGCTGGCCTCCAACACCCTCGCCCGCGCGGTCTACCAGTCCGGGGCACCCGTGGATCCCCAGACCCACCCCCAGGACCTGGCCGGTTCGCCACGTACGTCTCCCGACGCCTGAGCTCCCGGACGCATCAGGATCCTGGCTCCTGGGGGAGCGCGCCGGGCAGGCGGGGACCGCGGTCCTGACCGCGGCACGACGCGTCAGGGGCGCTGGTCGTCCTGCGTCGGGGAGGACTTGGGCTGCTCCAGGATGCGCGGTTCGTCCGCATGCTGGCCCTTGCGCTCGGAGCTGCCGTCCACGAGGTCGGCCAGCTTCG
>NZ_DAOMPX010000090.1:0-6322 GCF_035445025.1 Citricoccus sp.
CGATCTCCGGGTCCAACTCCGCCAACGACGACGTCAACTCAACCGGCACCTGCGTAGCCGCTGCGGTCTGCGCCATGTCTGCTCCTCGCTCTTGTGGATCTATTGTCGATAACTGATATATCAACCTGCAACGCAGACTATGATGGAGATCACACGAGGTCAAGACCTCTCGCGAAAATGACGGATTGGAGCCTTATGAGCACCCAGGTCGACACCGCCCCCAGCGGCCTGTCCCTGGCCGAACAGGCCTACCGGACCATCCGGGACCGGCTGATCATGCTGGACATCGCCCCGGGAGAGCCGATCAACGAGGCCCGGCTCGCCGAGGAGCTCGGCTTCGGCCGCACGCCGGTCCGCGAGGCGCTCAAGCGGCTCGAGATCGACCACCTCGTGGCGTCGTTCCCCCGCCGGGGCACCTTCGCCACCGCGGTGGACATCACGGAACTGGCGGCGATCTCCGAGGTGCGCCAGCTGCTCGAACCCCTCGCGGCCCGCAAGGCGGCCCTGAACACCAACGACCAGGTGCGGACCGAGCTGCAGGATGTCGCGGCGGGCCTCGAGGCACTGGACGGCACCAGGTCCCGGCGCGAGCTGATGGAGTACGACCTCGAGGTGCACCGGCTCATCTACCGTGCGGCCGGCAACCACCATCTCCAGGAGTCACTGACCCGCCTCGACAACCTCGCCACCCGCATCTGGTGCATGGTCCTGGACCGCCTCCCCGCCGTCGAGGAGCACATCACGGAACACAGTGGGCTGATCCGGGCCATTCTCGCCGGTGACGCGGAGGGCGCGGAGTCACTGGCCGCCGACCACGTGGGCCATTTCGAGCAGATGGTCCGCGCCGCACTCTAGGCCCGATCCTCATCCCAGGAGCGTGGCCCCTCCCCCGCCGGTGGACTCGGGATCCGGCAGGCGCTGCATGCGGAACGCGTTGAACAGTCCCAGCAGGCCGGCGAGGATCGGCACGAGCAGGGCGACCTGCAGGGCGATCGGGCGCGCGTCGGTATTGATGCGGATGATCTCGTCGGCGTACTCCTGCGGCTGGCCGGCCAGGAGCTCCTCGAGCTGGGCGTCGCTCATCACCTGGGCGTCGCTCTCGAGGACGTAGGCCACCTGCTGTTGCTCCTCCGGGGGCAGGACGGTGCTCGACGTCGCCATGCCGGTGAAGATGATCGACAGCGCCGCCAGCATGATGCCGCCGGCGAAGGCCAGTCCGAAGGACAGGCCGAAGGATCCGGCTGCGGAGTTCACACTGGCCGCCTCGCTGACCCGCTCGTCGGAGATCGGCGACAGGGTGTAGTTGTTGAGCTGGGACACCAACAGCCCGAGACCGCATCCCGCGATGACCAGCGGAGGCAGCAGCCACCATCCTGAATCGGCGCGTGGCACCACGGGCACGATCACCAGCAGTCCCAGGACCAGGAGCAGGAAGCCCCACCTGATGGTGGCGGCCGGGCGGGGCAGCCTGGACGACTTCCCGGCGAGCATCGCGACCGCGAACATCGTCAGGGACAGTGGCGCGATCGACAACCCGGACAGCAGGGCGTTGTACCCGAGGACCATCTGCAGGTAGATGGGCAGCACGATCATGGTGCCGCCGAGGGCGACCTGCTGCAGCATCTGCCCCGTGGCGCCGAACCGGAAGCCCTCCGACCGGAACAGGTCCGGGTCCAGCAACGCCGGCCGGTGATGGCGCTTGCGTGACCTGAGCCAGTAGACCAGGCTGGCCAGTCCGACGGCCCCCACGGTCAGGAGCGCGCCGACCGGACCGCCGCCCTCCTGCCAGACCAGGATCCCCAGCACGATGCCGCCCATGCCCACGATGGACAGCACCGACCCGAAGAGGTCCAGGGTCCTGGGCCCCGTGAAGGGGACGTCGTGCACGGCCTTGATGCCGAGCAGGACGACCGCGATGATGAGGGCCTCGAGCAGGAAGGCGACCCGCCAGGACAGGAACGTGGTGATGAAGCCCCCCAGCAGCGGGCCGACCGCTGCGGCGATCGCCGCCGAGGCGCCGACCAGGGCATAGACGCGCTTCTGGGCGTCCCCCTCGAAGTTGCCGTGGACCAGCGACTGCATGGAGGGCAGCAGCAGGGAGGCACCCAGGCCGCCGATCACCGCCCAGAAGACGATGATCGGGAGCAGGCCCTGGGCCAGGGTCATCGCGACGGCGCCGATCGCGTAGAAGACCAGCCCGATGACGTAGGCCCGCTTCCTGCCGATCAGGTCACCCACCTTGCCGCCGATGAGGATGAACGCCGCGGACACCAGCGCCTCGAGCGCGATCGTCGACTGCAGGCCGCTGACGGTCGTCTCGATGTCGTGGACCACCGCGGAGATGGACACGTTCATGATCGAGGTGTCGACGACGAGCACGAACATCGCCATCGCCAGCAGCAGCGCGAGCCTGCGGTTGAACGGTTCCGTCCCGGCGCCCTCCCGGTGTGGCGAACTCACCGTGGGCCACCTTCCCGGCGCGGGGGGTGGGGTCTCGGGGTCGAGCGGGACATGGGATCCTCCCGTGGGGTTGTCCCGTCAGGGTCCATGGCGTATGGGCCTGATCGAGCAGATCCAACCACAACGATGCCGCCGGCGATAGGTCTGGACGGGTGTCGCGCCCGGGTATCGTCCCGGGTGCGTCCGGCGCCCTCCGGGGGGTCGTCGTACCGGCCGGGCGACCTAGGTCCCCGGGGCCGTCGAGCCGGCCACCACCACCTTCACGGCCACGTGCAGGGACCACAGGTCACCGCCGTGGCGCGGGTCGCCGCCCAGGAGCTCGAAGGCCGTGGACAGTCTCTTGTGCAGCGTCTGCCGTTCCACGTGCATCCGGCCTGCCGCCACCGTGGTGTTGCATCCTGCGTCCAGCCAGCAGGCCAGGGTCTCCACCAGCTTGCTCCCGTTCCGGACGTCCCAGGAGATGACCCTCCCCAGGGCCGACTGCACGTGCCGGGCCACGAATGCCAGGGTCTCCAGCTGGCGCAGCACCCGCCGGCCGAACCACTCCATGGAGTCGATCACGGCGGGTCCGCCGGCGTGCTCGTCCACGAGTGCCAGGGCGTCGGCCATGGACTCGCCGGCAGCGGCGCCCTCCCACACGATCGGGCCCACGGCACAGACCACCGGGAGGGTCCCCAGCGCGTCGGCCAGCGACGAGAAGAGCTCGGCACGGCGAGTGGGTGCATCCTGCCCGCCCAGCGGGACCAGCAGGGCCCGCCCCCGGGCCCAGGGCGATCCTGCGGCCCGGATCACGACCCGGCGCAGCAGGACCTCGTGGGCCGTGGAGGGTGCGAGGGGAACGGCGTAGACCATGCACGCCGGCCCCTGGGGAAGGCTGGTGGCGTCCCAGAGCCGGCGCACCGTCTCACGGGGCGCCCCCTCCAGCACCGCCAGCATCAACCGTGACTCCGCCAGCTGGTCGGCGGACGGCCCGAAGGTCGGTGCCAGGGCCAGGGCCAACACCTCGCTGAGGCGGTTGGCGGCCGCCTCCAGCAGGTCGGTGGTGGCGACGGCAGACTCGATGACGAGGTGGGCGGCGACATGGCCTGCGACGATCACGACGGCCTCGGCGGTGTTCGACTCCGCGGTTCCCTCCGGCGGGGAGCCGGTGGTGCCGGCCTCCCCGATCAGGTCGTCCTCGCCCCGGTGCACCCCGAAGAGCCGGACCCGGGCCCGCAGTTCCGAGGCCACCAGGTCGAGGATGGGCGGCAGTTCCGGCCCGCGCGTGGAGATGTGCTCGGCGATGCGCCGGGAGAGGTCGTCGACCAGCGTGTGCCGACGGGCGTGGCGCGTGACGATGGCGCTGTTGACCGCCTCGGTGACGTCGATGAAGGGGATGGTCCGGCGGAATTCGATCAGCGCCACCTCCGCCGCGGTCGCGGCGGTCACCAGCGGCTCGACCTCCCGCTGCTCCCAGCCGGCCGTCTGCACGACCAACGCGGCCAGGCCCCGTGCCGACAGGGAGGCCATGTACCCCGCGAGCCCGGCCCCGTCCAGACGGCGCAGCTCCGTGCCACCGGTCAGCAGCACCTCGCCCCCGTGCAGCAGGCCGCCGATGTCCAGCACCTCGCTGGAATGCACCCAGCGCACGGCTCGTGCCATCGCGCCCGGCGGGGCGTGGCGAACCACCGGGTCCGCCCCGGTCACGGCCGGGTTCTGGAGGAGGTCTCCGAGCAGGGGCAGGGAATGGGACGACACTTCGTCACTGATGGCAGGCGAAGGAGTAGACACACTGTCCATTCTAGGTGACCTGGATCACCCCTACGCTCGAACCGTTCCCCCTTCCTTCGTTGAATCGAGCGAAATATGAGCGTGCAGACAAGGTCCCAGGACCTGACGCCGACTCCCACCTCCGGCCCGGCAGACGGGTCCCAGGGTCACGGCGACATCGAGGAGATCCTGCAGCCGATCCCGGAAGCGCACCGGACACGGAAGCTGTCCGGACAGTTCTGGATCTGGGCCGGCGCCAACGTCGCTCCCATCAACTGGATCCTCGGCGCGCTCGGCATCCAGTTGGGCCTGGGCCTGGCCGACACGCTGATCGTCCTGATCGCCGGCAATGTCATCGGCATGCTGGGCTTCGGCTTCTTCGTCCTGCTCGGCCAGCGCACCGGGGCCACCGGGATGCTCCTGGCGCGCGGGGCCTTCGGGCGCCGGGGCGCCTACCTCCCGGCGGCGATCCAGGCCACCATCGCGATCGGCTGGTCGGCGGTCAACACCTGGGTCATCCTCGACCTCATCATGGCCATGCTCGGGCAGATCGGCTGGGTGGACCCGGCCCAGCCCAACATGATCTGGAAGATCGGCACGGCCGCACTGATCATGGCGATCCAGGTGGCCATCTGCTACCGGGGCTACGGGGCCATCTCCAAGTTCGAGCGCCTGACCATGCCGCCCACCATCCTCGTGCTGATCGCCATGTCCGTGGTCGCCTGGACGCAACTGGACATCGACTGGTCCTACATGGGCCCGCCCGGTGAGGTGCTCGAGGGCATGCCCCGCATCGCCGCCATGTCCTCCATCATGACCGCCATCGGCATCGGCTGGGGCGTCGGCTGGTTCACCTACGCGCCGGACTACTCGCGCTTCGTCTCCAAGACCGTCCGCCCGTCGAAGCTCTACCTGGTCAGCGTCCTCGGCCAGTTCATCCCCGTCGTCTGGCTCGGCGTGCTGGGTGCCAGCCTCGCCACCCGCAACGGCAGCGCCGATCCCGGCGAGCTGATCGTCTCCAGCTTCGGCGTCCTGGCGGTCCCCGTGATCCTGCTCGTCATCCACGGGCCGATCGCCACGAACATCATCAACCTCTACACCTTCGGCGTGGCCGTGCAGGCCCTGGACATCAACATCTCCCGCAAGAAGATCTCGATCATCGTGGGCTGCCTGTCGATGTCCGCCGTCATCGGCTTCCTCTTCGCCTCCGACTTCGCCCACCTGCTGCACAACTGGATCATCGCGATCGCCGCCTGGGTCGCGACGTGGGGCGGCATCATGGCCGTGCACTACTTCGTCTTCGAGCGCCGCCACCGGGACTTCTCCTACCTGTTCCAGGCACCGAAGAACACCGTGCTCAAGGCCGTCAACCCGGCCGCGATGATCGCCTTCGCCGGCGGCATCATCATGACCTGGATGTGCATGTACGGTTCCTTCCCCATCCTCCAGGGGCCCATCGCCGCCGCCGTCGGAGGGGTCGACTTCTCCTGGCTGGCCGGCACGGTCACCGCGTCCGGCCTGTACTTCGTCCTCGGCCTGCGGCGCTTCCGCGACAGGATCGACGCCGGCGTCCCCCTCGGCCTGAAGGCGGACATCGACGACGAGGAGGCCGCGCGGCGGCAGGACGCCGCCATGGCAGTCACCGACGGCGACGCCGGCCCGGACGCCGCCCCGTCGCAGGACCGGCAGCCCCTCCTGCACGCCACGGTGGACGCGACCACGGAGATCACCGACGACCGGCCCGACGCGGATCGGATCGCCGCCCCCGTCCCGTGAGCGGAGTGACCCGCGACTGATGCGGGCAACGCCCAGGGGGCGGCCATCGACCGGTGACCTTCGACCGGCGGTGGCCGCCCGCCTGCGTGTGCACCGCGTCCCCCACCCACGGTGACCGCTCCCGCCCCCCTGAGCGTGGGCCCTCAAGGCGGCGTGCACCCCTTGACCGTGATCCGCATCACTGTCAGGATCAATGCAACTCAGTTGCCTCAAGTGCAACAGCGCCACGCCCCCGGCGAGGCGCCACGACCCACCCACCGTCCCCCGGTCTCGCGCCGGGCCGATCAAGGGGCCTCATGTCCGAGCATCGCCACTCCTCCACAGAGACGACCACCAG
>NZ_DAOMPX010000091.1:0-6312 GCF_035445025.1 Citricoccus sp.
ACTGTGAGACCAGCCGCTCAGTCACCCCCGTCAGGAGTCATCGTGGAGCAGCACAGGGACCGGCCCTACGTGGTCACTCTCGGCACGGCCGGCGGGCCGAGGTGGTGGAACGACCACCAGGGCCAGCCCCGTTTCGGTATCGCCACCGCCGTCGTCGTGAACGGGACGTGGTATCTCGTGGACTGCGGACAGGGCGCCGGCCGCCAGGCCGCGGCCGCCGGACTGCGGATGGCCGACCTCGGCGGGATCTTCATCACCCACATGCACTCGGACCACACGGTGGACCTGCCGTCCCTGTTGCTCTTCGGGGCGTTCGAACTGAAGAACGCACCCGCCGGGACCATCCCCGTCATCGGACCGGGAGACCGCGGCAAGCTGCCGCCGTTGTCCCCCCGGGCCGCCTCCGTGCCGACGCCCATCGCCCCGGAGCGACCCACCCCCGGGGTCGACGGGCTGGTCCACGGGCTGCTGGCCGCCTACGCCACGGACTGCAACGACCGCATCTTCGACTCTTTGGCCAAGAGCCCGGCCGAGCAGTTCGAGCCCCGCGAGATCGAGTTGCCGGGGGACCTGGGCTTCGACCCGGACACCGACGTCGCCCCGGAGATGGAGCCGATCGAGGTGTTCCGGGACGAGAACGTCACCGTCAGCGCCATCCTCGTCTCCCACCACCCCACCGCCCCGGCCTACGCCTTCCGGTTCGACACCGCGGCCGGTTCGGTCGTGATCTCGGGGGACACCGCCCCCTGCGCCAACATGGTGCGCCTGGCCCGGGGAGCGAGCCTGCTGCTGCACGAGGCCATCAACCTGGACATCCTGCAGGCGCAGTACACGGACGCCGAGATGATGCAGGCCACCATGGACCACCATCGCCGCGCCCACACCACGGCGGCCGAGGCCGGCAGCATCGCCGCCGTGGCCGGCGTCGGGCACCTGGCACTCCACCACCTCGTCCCCAGCTACTCGCCGCCCGAGGCCTGGGACGAGGCCCGCACCACGTTCGACGGCCCCCTCAGCATCCCCGAGGATCTCGACGTCATCCCCTTCGGCGGCACCGGCGACACCCCGTCGCTGCAGGCCGCCGGCACTCCTACGCTCAGCCTCTGACAGGAACCGAGGACATCCCATGACGACTCCACCACCCACCCCGGCGACGCCGGCGGGCACCTACCACGCCTCTCCGCGGGACATGCGCAGGATCCTCTTCTCGAGCTTCCTGGGCACCGCCGTGGAGTACTACGACTTCATCCTCTACGCCACGGCGGCGGGGATCGTCTTCAACCAGGTGTTCTTCTCCGGTCTCGATCCCGCTGCGGCACTCTTCGTCTCCTTCGGCACCCTCGCCGCCGGCTACGTCGCCCGTCCGCTCGGAGGCCTCCTGTTCGGCCACCTGGGTGACCGCATCGGACGCAAGGCCATCCTGATCGGCACGGTCCTGATCATGGGCATCGCCTCCACCCTCATCGGCCTGCTGCCCACCTCCGAGCAGATAGGCGTCTGGGCGCCGATCCTGCTGGTGTCCCTGCGCCTGGCCCAGGGCATCGCCGTCGGCGGGGAGTGGGGCGGGGCGATGCTGCTGGCCTTCGAGAACTCCAAGAAGGAGTCCCGCGGGTTCGCCGCGTCCTTCGCCTACATGGGCGCCCCCGCCGGCACGATCGTCGGCACGCTGATGCTCTCGCTGATGTCCATGCTGCCGCAGGACCAGTTCCTCAACTGGGGCTGGCGCGTGCCGTTCATCCTGTCGGCCGTGCTGATGGGCCTGGCGATCTTCATCCGCATGAAGGTCTCCGAGTCCCGCGTCTTCCAGGAGCTCTCCACGGCCGTGGAGGCCAAGAAGCGCCCCGTCCCCGCCGCGGAACTGTTCCGCGAGCACCCCAAGTCCCTGCTGATCGCCATCGGCTCGGGCCTGTCCGGACAGATGGCCCAGGGCCTGATGGGTGCGTGGGCCATCTCCTTCGCGGTCCAGCAGGCCGTGCTGGCCCAGACCGAGGTGCTCAACATCAAGGCCCTCGGCGGCGTGGCCACCATCCTGATGATCATCATCGCCTCCCGGCTCTCCGACCGCCTGGGCCGGCGCAAGGTGCTCATCTGGGGCAACCTGGCCGCCATCGCGCTCGCCTTCCCGGTGATGTCCCTGTTGGAAATGGGATCCACCGTGGCCTTCATGCTGGCGATCTTCCTGGGCCTGTCCGTGATCCAGGGCTTCACCTCGGGGCCGTACGGCGCCTTCGTCGGCGAGCTGTTCCCCACCTCGGTGCGCTACTCCGGCACCTCGATCGGCTACCAGCTGGCCTCCACGCTGGGTGCCGGTTTCACCCCGATGATCGCCACGGCCCTGGTCATGGCCGGCGGCGGATCCCTGTGGCTGGTGGCCTGCCTGTGGATGGCCTTCTCGGCCATGAGCCTGGTGTCCTTGCTGGCGGCCCGTGACCGCTCGACGGAGGACATCCAGGAACTGGACGGGACCACCGCCGCCGGCTCGGAGATCACCGCTCCTGCCGTCGCGCCGGCCGAGGACACCGCGGTCCGTTCCTGAACCCCGGTTCCCCGGCCGGAGGCGCTGGCGCCGGCCGGGGACACGACGACGGCGGCGGCACCCCTGGGGTGCCGCCGCCGTCATGTCAGCGGAGCGCGGTGGGCTAGGTGGCCCGGACGGTCAGCGTCCCACGGGGGCGTCCCGGACCGCGTCGTCGTCCTCGGACGCGAGGTCCGCACTCATCTCATCCAGGGCGGGATCGTGGTGCCCGCCCTGGTCCAGGTACTCCTGGGAGGACTCGAACTCCGGGGTGTCGAAGGTCTCGCCGGCCAGGGGATCACCGGCGGTGTCCGCGAGCTCGGCGGCGCCCGTCTGCGGGTTGACGGTGATCTCGCTGGGCCGCACCCGGCGGTAGGAGATGATGTGCTTGTCCGGCTCGTCCCCGGGGGTCGGCACCACGGTGGCCAGGCCGCTGAGGGACATCGACGCCCCGCCCAGGCCGCGGAACACCTCCCGGCCATAACGGTGCGGCTTGGCCGCGTCCACGGCGGCCGCCCCCAGCTGCTCGACGGCCTCGTCCCGCCGGGGCGCTCCCGCCGGTGCCGCACCCGCAGGGGCGACCGCGCCGGCCGTCCTCAGGGTCTGGGCCGCCGCCTCGCCCTCCGGCAGGATGACCTCGATGTGCTGCGGCATGGACAGCGTCTCGTGCCGGAAGGCCCGCAGCAGCGAGATGCACGCGATCACCAGGATCACCGAGAACGGTGCCGCCGTGGACACGGCCAGCGTCTGCAGGGCCGTCATGGCCACGTCGCCGCCGGCCACGAGCAGGGCCGCCGCGGCCACGCCCACCAGGACGGACCAGAACACGCGCGTCACCACCGGGGTGGACGTCGCCCCGCCGTGGGCCATCATGTCGATCACCAGGGATCCCGAATCGGAGGAGGTGACGAAGAAGAAGATCACCACGACCATGGCCAGGATGCCCAGGAACATGCCGGCCGGGAAGTGCTCGAACAGCTGGAACAGGGCGGTGGTGCTGTTCACCGTCTGCTCACCGGTCTCCGCGTCCGCCACCGTGATCTCCCGGCCCGTCTGCTGGTACAGGATGCCGGTGTTGCCGAAGATCGTGAACCACACCAGGCTGACCAGGGTGGGGGCCAGCAGGACGCCCACGACGAACTCGCGAATGGTGCGTCCGCGCGAGATACGCGCGATGAACATGCCCACGAAGGGCGCCCACGACGTCCACCAGCCCCAGTAGGCGATGGTCCAGATGCCCTCCCAGTTGTCCTCGGAGAACGGCCCGACGTGCAGGGCGGTCTGCGGCAGCTGGCTCAGGTACTGGCCCAGGTTCTCGGGGATGGACTGCAGCAGGAAGATCGTCGGGCCCAGGGCGAACACGAGCAGCGCCAGGACGGCGGCCAGGGACATGTTGAAGTTGGACAGCCACTTGAGGCCCTTGTGCACGCCGGAGACCACGGACCACGTGGCGATGAGGGTCACCACGGCGATCAGCCCGATGACCAGCGCCGGGGAGCGCTCCATCCAGCCGTAGAACTCGATCCCGTCGACCACCTGGCTGACGCCGAAACCGAAGGAGGTGGCCACACCGAACAGCGTCCCGACGATCGCGATGACGTCGATGGCGTGGCCGATCCAGCCCTCCACGCGCTGGCGGCCGATCAGCGGCTCCAGCAGCCACCGCACGGACATCGGGCGGCCGCGGCGGAACGACATGTACGCCAGCCCCAGGCCGACGACGGCGTAGATCCCCCAGGGGTGCAGACCCCACTGGAGCATCATCAGGCCCACGGACTCGCGGGCGGCGTCCGAGGACAGCGGCTCGTTCCCGAAGGCTCCGGGCGGCGCCACGTAGTTCCACAGCGGCTCGGCCACGCCGAAGAACACCAGGCCGATGCCCATGCCGGCGCTGAACAGCATGAGGAACCAGGACAGCAGGCCGAACTCGGGACGTTCGTCGTCCCGGCCCAGCCGGATGCGTCCCACCTTGGAGATCGCGCAGTACAGCACGAACACCAGGAAGGCGTTCACGGCGATGACGTACCACCAGCCGACGCCGCTCGTGATGGCCTCGTTGAGCTCGGTGGTGGCCTCGGTGAGGGCGTCACCGGCCACATTGGCGAAGACGATCGAGGCCACGACGAGGCCGATGATGATCACCGCCGCGGGGATGAAGACCGGCTTGAGGATCTTCGCACGGGGCGGCGGCGGAGTACCGGCGCTCGAGTCGTCGGACAGTGTGTGGGGTGGCCCGGAAACGGGGGAGGACATGTATCGCCTTTCGGGGCGGGACGGACGGATCAGGGACTCGGTGAGGCTAACAGGCCTGCTCGGTCACCATCCGGGCACCGTGATCCGGCCCACGCCGGCCCTCCGTTGGACTATGTCCCCAGCGCCTCCTCGATCGCCCCGCGCATCCTGGCCGGCGCCGTCGTGGGGGCGAAGCGCTCGATCACGCGGCCGTCCCGGCCGATGAGGAACTTCGTGAAGTTCCACTTGATCGCATCGCCCAGCAGACCGGACGTCTCCTGGCGCAGCCAGGCGAACGCCGGATGGGAGCCGGAGCCGTTGACCTCGACCTTGCCGAACATGGGGAACTCCACGCCGTAGTTCAGCTGGCAGAACTCGCCGGCCTCGGCGTCGGTGCCCGGTTCCTGGTGGGCGAACTGGTTGCACGGGAAGCCCAGCACCACGAGCCCGCGGTCCCTGTACTCCGCGTAGAGCTCCTGGAGACCCTCGAACTGAGGGGTCAGGCCGCACTTGCTCGCCGTGTTGACCACCACGGCCACCTGGCCGGTGTATGCGGACAGCGGCTGTTCGGCACCCGCGGCGGTGCGGGCCGTGAAGTCGTGCAGGGTGCTCATCAGTCCTGCACCACCGTGACGTGGACGTCGATGTTGCCCCGGGTGGCATTGGAGTACGGGCAGACCTGGTGGGCCGCATCGGCCAGTTCCTGGGCCTCGTCCTGCGGGAGCCCGGGGATGACCACCTCGAGGGTCACCTCGAGGCCGAACCCGCCGGCGTCGTGGGGGCCGATGCCCACCCGGGCACCCACGCTGGACTCGCCGAGATCCTTCCTGGCCTGGCGGGCGACCATCTGCAGGGCGGAGTGGAAGCAGGCCGCATAGCCGGCGGCGAACAGCTGCTCGGGGTTCGCACCGTTACCGGTGCCACCCATCTCCTTCGGCACGGCCAGGTCCAGGCTCAGGGTGCCGTCGGCGGTCCGGGTGTGGCCGTCGCGGCCGCCGCCGGTGGCCAGGGCCTCTGCGGTGTAGATCGTCTTCATGGGATCTCCTTCGGTGGATGGATAGGGGGTGGATCGGGAATGGGCGCGGATCGCCCGGGGACGGACGCCGTTCGCGCGGGCGGAGGGCCCTCAGGCTCCGGCGCTCACGAAGCGCCGGGACAGGTCCCGCAGCGCCAGCAGTTCCGCGGGAGCCAGCGTGACCGCCTCCAGCAGGCACCGCTGGACGTCCGCCGCCCGCTCGCGCAGGGCATCACCGGCGGGCGTCAGGCTGACGAGCACCCGGCGGGAGTCGACGTCGGCGCGCTCGCGGGCGATGAACCCGTGGGCCTCCAGCCGGCGCAGCAGGGGCGAGAGCGTGCCGCTGTCCAGGTGCAGGCGCTCGCCCAGGGACGTGACGGTCAGCCCGTCCTGCTCCCAGAGCACGAGCAGCACGAGGTACTGCGGGTAGGTCAGGCCCAGCTCGTCCAGCAGGGGGCGGTAGGCCTGCTGGGCGGCCCGGGCCGCGGAGTACAGGGCGAAGCAGACCTGGTCCTCGAGGTGCAGGTTCGGTGCCGTGGCGGAGCTCATG
>NZ_DAOMPX010000092.1:0-6145 GCF_035445025.1 Citricoccus sp.
GAGGCTGATCGGGTCCCCGGTGGCGACCTTCAGGACGGTCGGTTCGATCCAGTAACCCTCGGAGTCGTCCCCGCGTGCCCCGAGGAGCACCTCGGCGCCGCGGTCCACCGCGGCGTGGATGGCGGTCATCACCCGTTCGTAGTGGCCGCGGTAGATGATCGGGCCCAGGGTGTCGTCCTGGTCGATTTCGGGGGCGGCCAGCCGGTAGGCGGCGACGGCGGTGACGATCTTCTCGGTGAGGGCCTCGGCGATGGAGTCGTGGGCCAGGACGCGGCACGCGGCTCCGCATTCCTGGCCGGTGTTCCAGAACCCGGCCTCGGCCACGGTCGCGGCCACCTGGTCCAGGTCGGCGTCCGGGCAGACCAGCACGGGGGCCTTGCCGCCGAGCTCCAGGTGGGCGGGGACCACGTTGGCGGCCGCGGCGCCGGCCACGGACCGGCCGGCCCCCACGCTGCCGGTCAGGGCGATCATGTCGATCCCGGGATGGGCGCTCAGGGCGGCCCCCACGGTGGACCCGGATCCGTTGACGATGTTCAGGACCCCGGGCGGGAGGATGCCGTCGGCCAGTTCGGCCAGGCGCAGGGTGGTCAGCGGGGTGACCTCGCTGGGCTTGAGCACGATGGTGTTGCCGACCATCAGCGCCGGGGCGAGCTTCCACGCGACCATCAGCAACGGGTAGTTCCACGGGGTGATCATCCCGATGACGCCCAGCGGTTCGCGCAGGATCATCGAGGTGATGTCCTCCACGTAGTCCCCGGCGGCGACGGTGGTGGTGCTGCGCCCGGCGCCGGCCATGAAGCGGAACGTGTCGATCGCAGAGTCGACGTCGTCCGCGGTGACCGCCGGCGGCTTGCCGCAGTTCAGGGCCTCGAGGGTGCGCAGGCGGTCGCGGTCGTCCCGCAGGGCGTCGGCCAGGGCCAACAGCACCTCGGCCCGGTCCTTCGGCGTGCGCGTCGCCCAGCCGGGAGCCGCGGCGCGCGCGGCCGCCACGGCCGCGTCGACCTCGGCGGCCCCGCCCCGGGGCACGGTGGCCAGGACGGTGCCGCGGGCCGGGTCCACGACCTCGGAGGTCTCACCGGTGGCGGACTCGACGTGCCGGCCGTCGATGTAGTGGTCACACCGGGGCATCTCCACGGTGAAGGGCTGCTCGGCGCGCAGCACGGTTACGGCCGCGGACAGGATGTTCTGCTCGGTCATCGGGACCTCCAGGAAGGGTGGGGAAGGGTGGGGGCGTGGGTGGCGGTGGCGCAGACATCCGCCAGGCCCGACGCCGGCCGGCGCGGGCCGGCGTCGGGACCGGCGGCTCAGGAGGCGAAGGCGCCCTGCAGCAGCTCGAGGGCGTCGCGGAGCTCTGCGCGTCCCTGGGCGGACAGCGGTGCCATCGGCCGGCGGGGCGCCCCGGCGGGAACGCCCTGCAGTTCCAGGCCGGCCTTGACCGCGGGGATGAACTGGCCGGAGATCATGGTGTCGATCACCGGGTAGAGCCGCTTCCACTGCGCCAGGGCCCCGCTCAGGTCCCCGGCGGTGATGGCGTCGTAGATCGCCACGATCTCGGTCGGCACCACGTTCGCGGCACCGGCCATGACGCCTGCGGCGCCCTCGACGAGGGCCGAGTAGAGGTAGACGTCCCAGCCGATGAACGTGCCGATCCGGTCCCCGTGGTGGTGGATCAGCTGCAGGCCCTGTTCCCAGTTCGCCCCGGAGTCCTTCACGTAGCGGATGTGCTCGAACTCCTCGGCCAGGGTGCCGATGGTGTCCGGGTCGAGGTTCACGCCGGTGGCCCCGGGGATGTTGTAGAGCATGATCGGCAGCTCGACCTGCTCGGCCACGTCCCGCAGGTAGGTGGTGGTCTCCTGGAGCGACAGCGCCTCGTAGTACGGGGTGACGAGCATCAGCACGTCCGCACCGGCCTGCTGGGCGGCCCGGCTCTGGCGGACGGCCTCGGCCGTGGTGACGGCACCGGTCTGGGCGATCACCGGGACCCGGCCGGCCACGTGAGCGGTGACCTCCTCGACCATGCGGATGCGCTCGTCCGGGGTCATGGTGGCGAACTCGCCCGTGGAACCCCCGGCCACCACGCCGTGGACACCACCGGCGATGGAACGGTCCACCACCTGCCGCAGGACGGGGACGTCGATCTGCTCATCGGCGTCGAAGGGGATGGCCAGGGCGGTCAGGACACCGCGCAGTTCGTTCGTCATGATGGTTGCCTTTCGGTGGTGTGGGGTGGTCAGCTGACCAGGGCGTCGTCGAGGGCGGGTACGGCTTCGAGCGCGGACCGGGTCTGGCGCTCGGTGGCCAGTCGGCTGGCGATCTCCTGGGCGGCCGAGAACCCGGACATGATGGAGCTCTCGGTGTAGAGGGTGCCGAGGTAGTCACCGGCCAGGAACACGCGATCGGTGCCGCGCATGAGCGTGGACTGGAGCTTGGCGCGGCCGGGGAAGCTGTAGGGCGAGGCCACCTTCCACCGGGCCGCCTTGGCCTCCACGACGCTGTCGGCGAAGCCGTGGCCGAGCACCTGGTCGAGGTCCGCCAGGTGGGTCTGGACGACCTCCTCGTCGCTCTTGTCCAGCAGGGCGGCGCCCAGGCTGGCCGGGGAGAAGGTCATGAAGCTGCCGCCGGGCTTGCGGACGGACTCGGTGCCGCGGACGATGCTCGCCTGGTTCAGAGCGATCGCGAACGAGCGCTTCGGGGCGGCGATGGCGTAGATGTCGTCCCAGGGCCGGGCGGAGGTCTCATCGGTCAGGAAGGCCGAGCTGACGTGCGGACCGTACTTGATCTGCCCGAGCGCACCGCGCAGGTCCTCGGGCAGGTCCACGCCGATCCGGTGGGACACGTCGGCGGTGGTCGCCAGGACGACGGAGCGCGCCTCGACCTCGTGGTCCCGGCCGTCCTGGCTGTAGCGGACGAGGACCGAGTTCTTCCGGTGCACCACCTCGTGCACGGTGGCGCCCAGGCGGACACGGTCGCCGAGGGCCACCGCGATCGATTCGGTCAGGGTGGACGGGCCGCCCACGATGCCGCGGTTCAACCCCTGCCCGAAGCCCAGCACCAGGCTGAAGTAGCCGATGCCGGCCCCGGCGGAGATCTGGTCCATGTCCCCGGCGGAGCGCGTGACGGTCGTCTTGAACAGGGCCGCGGCATCCTCGGAGGTGTTCCCGATGAGGTCCAGGAAGGAGTTCTCGTTCTGGAAGTCGTAGATGCGCTGCTGGCGCATCGCGTCGGACTCCCCGGCGCGCTTGCGCACGACCCCCGTGTACTTCGCCACGCCGGCCACGACCTTCATCCCGGCCCGCAGCGTGTCGACCCGGGAGGCCAGCGGCATCGGGATGCGGAACGGGTAGGTGGCGATGTGCCCCTTCTTGATGAACTTCCCGTTCATGGACAGCCCCTGCAGGGAGCCGGGGATCTCCACGGCGGTCACGCCGACCTCGGTGAGCAGGGCGTCGGTGGAGGAACCGGGTCCGGCGAAGACGTGCCCGCCCCAGTTCATCCAGTAGTCCCCCCGGCGCTCCGAACGGATCCGGCCGCCGACCCGCTGGTCCGCCTCCAGGACCACGGTGTCCCAGTGGCGCAGGCGCCAGGCCGCGGACAGGCCGGCGAGCCCGCCGCCGATGATGATTGCGTCTTTCATGAGGTTGCCTTCCACTGCGACTCGATGTGATCCATCTCTCAGTACAGTAATCTGTGATTTGTGATCACACAAGAGGTGGTGCGAAGTCTGGGGAAGTCATGGGAGGGGGACTCGGGCCCCAGGCTTCCGGGCGGACGGAGGGGCTCAGCCCTCGGGGAGGGCCTGACGGATGCGACCGGTCGCGGCGTCGATCGAGGCCGCGGCCAGTTCCCTCGCCCGCAGGGCGTCGCGGTCGATCGCCGCCTGGAGCAGCAGGGCCTGGAACTCCAGGAGGATCCCCGGGTTGCCGCTCTCCAGCTCACTGCTGGCCCCGACGATCTTGTAGGACCGGCAGCGCTGCCAGAGCACGTGGATGGTCTCCACCAGGACGGGATTGCCCGCGGCCTCGTACAGGACGTCGAGGAAGCGTTCGTCCGCGTCCAGGTACGGGACGACCTCGCCGGCCTCCAGGTGCGACTCCATCGCCGCATAGGCCTCGCGGAGCCGGGCGATGCCGTCGTCGGACACCGCGGCGGCCCCCAGGCCGGAGGCCTCGATCTCCAGCAGGCGCCGGACGGCGTAGACGTGGAGCAGCTCGGCGGGGGTGAAGCCCTTCACCCGGGCGCCGCGGTTCGGCAGCGTCTCGACGAGCCCGACCTCCTCCAGTCGCCGGATGGCCTCGCGGACGGGCATGACGCTGGTGCCCAGCTCCGCGGCCACGTCCCGGATGCGCAACCGGTGACCGGCGGGGTAGCTCCCGCGCATGATGGCCCCGTGGATCGCCTCGAACACCTGGTCTGCGATGCGGGCCTGCGGCTCGAGCTGAGGGAGGGGCATGTGCCGAAGTATAGGGCTCTCACTCGGGCGGTGATCACAGATCCACTTTCCCTCTTGTTTGATATGTGATCACAAACTACAGTTGCCGCAGTGATGTACGACACACTCCCTGACCTGTCCGTCGTCGTGCACCTATCGACCTTGTGAGGAGTCAACGATGGTTGACAGCATTTACGCGATCGGCGACACGATGTGGCTGGTCATGCTCTTCCTGGCCATGCCGCTCGGGGTGTACCTGACCGTGCGCAGCCGTTTCCTGCAGGTCCGGTTGTTCGTGGACATGATCCGCCAGCTCAAAGGCGACGGGAAGGAGCGCGAAGGAGGCCTGACCCCGTTCCAGGCGCTGATGCTGACGATCGGCAACCGCGTCGGGGTCGGCAACATCGCCGGGGTCGCCACCGCCATCGGCTTCGGCGGGCCCGGGGCGCTGTTCTGGATGGGCCTGATGGCGTTCTTCGGCGCCGCGACGGCCTTCGTGGAGTCGACCCTGGCGCAGATCTACAAGCAGCGCATCGACGGTGAACTGCAGGGCGGCGTCCCCTACTACCTGGAGAAGATCACCCAGAAGCGCTGGCTCGGGATGGTCGCGGCCGCGATCGCACTACTCCTCTACACCCTGCTGGCACCGGGCGTACAGGCCACCAACATCGGCGTCGCCGCGGAATTCGGCCTCGGAGCGCCGACCTGGGTCGTGGGACTGATCGTCACCGCCATCCTCGGCATCATCATCTGGGGCGGACGCCAGCGCGTGCTCAAGTTCGTCAACATCGTCGTCCCGATCATGGCCGTCGGCTACCTGCTGATGGCAGTGGTGGTGCTGGCCGTCAACTTCACCCAGGTCCCGGCGGCCATCGGCCTGATCTTCACCAGCGCCTTCGGCGTGGACTCCGTCTTCGGCGGCATCATCGGAGCAGCGATCGCCTGGGGCGTGCGCCGGGCCCTGTTCTCCAACGTCGCGGGCGTCGGCGAGGGCACCTACGCCGCCGGTGCCGCCGACGTCTCGCACCCGGCCAAGCAGGGCCTGGTGCAGTCCTTCTCCATCTACATCGATACCCTGGGCGTGTGCATGGCCACCGGGCTGATGCTCGTGGTCACGGGGGCCTACAACGTCATCACCACCGACGGCACCACGATCCAGACCAACCTGCCCGGGGTCGCCGCCGGCCCGAACTTCACCCAGGAAGCCATCGCCACAGTCTGGGAACCGCTGGCCGGACCCTTCATCGCCATCGCGATCGCCATGTTCGCACTCACCACGATCGTGGCCTTCTACTTCATTGCCGAGGCCAACCTCGCTTACCTCGTCGGGCACCGGAACCGCGTCCTCGTGCGAATCATGGAGGTTGCCCTCCTGGCGATGACCTTCTACAGCACCATCCAGGACGCCAGCCTGGTGTGGGCCACCGCCGACATCGGATACGGCGCGCTGGGCATCCTGAACTTCACCATCTTGATCTTCACCTCCGGAATCGCCCTCAAGACGCTCAAGGACTACGACCAGCAGCGTGCCGCCGGTCTTGACCCGGTCTTCGACCCGGTCAAGCTGGGCATCAAGCACGCCGACTTCTGGGAGGAGCTCAACGCCGGGGACTCGTCGGTCCTGGCCCCGCGGCCGGCGCAGCGCACCCCTGGCAGGCGGCACGCGTCCCGCGACTGACCCGGTCCTCGACCCGGAAGGGCAGGCTGTCGTTCGCG
>NZ_DAOMPX010000093.1:0-6111 GCF_035445025.1 Citricoccus sp.
CAGTCCAGGTGCCACAGCCTGCCGTGCGACACCAGCCACGCCTCCTGCACGGGCAGCCCGACCGCGGCCAGTTCGATCTCCAGTGCCGCGGCGAGGACCCTCGCGGAGTCGTCGTCGGGTCCCGGTCGTCCCGGGGGGTCGCGGAACAGGAACACCAGGCTGCCGTCAGCCCGTTCGTCGGCCGTGAGATGGCCGGCCACCTGCCGTGCGTACCCGGCGAGGGCGTTCCCGTCGTCGGTGAGCCGCGGGTCCCAGTCACAGCGCAGGACGGCTCCGAGGTCGCGGCCCACCAGGGCGATGGCCGTGATGCTGTTGCGGGGGACGAACCCCAGGGTGTGCTGGATGTAACTGACCAGGTCGACCGGTTCGACGGCCGTGAGCCTCAGGGACGTGGACGGTGGCGGACCGGCCGGGAGCCGGTTTCCGGGGAGGTCTGTCTGCATGCCTCCACGCTTCCGTGGCCACCCGGGACACGGAAGCGCCCGGCGCCCCATCCGGGGAGGGCCGGACGCCTCCGGTCAGCTGTGCAGTGCCGGCCGGGAAGCGGTTCAGCCGGCGTCGGCCGGTTCGGGGCCGTCGTCCTCGCCGGGAAGGTCACCGGGCTGCCGCTCCGGCCCGGATTCCGTGTCCTCGTCCAGCGCGTGCCGGGGCTGGCTCTGGAGGTACTCCTCGACGGCGGCGCCGAGCTCCTCGGCATCCGGGACCTGTTCGTCCGGTCCCACCAGCAGGGACCGTCCCGTCCCGGAGGAGTGCTGGTCGAAGTTGCGTTCCAGCCCCTGGACCATGGCCGTGATCTCACCGGAGGACCCGGTCTGGCGGTCGAGCTCGCGGTCCACCTCACGACCGCGCTCGCGCAGCTCGTCGGTGGGCAGCATCAGTCCCAGGGCGGCGCCCACGTACTCGAGGGCCGCGACGGCGGCCTGCGGGTAGGCGGCATCGGCGAGGTAGTGCGGGACGTGCAGGGTGTACCCCGTGGTACCCCGGCGCTTCTCGTCCAGCCGCAGCTCGAGCAGCTGGGCCACGCCGGAGAGCATCCGCGCCTGCGGGCTCCAGGTGGACAGGCCGGCCACGAGCTCGTCCTGGTTGCCGTGCGTGGTCACGCCCAACGGGCGGGTGTGGGGCACCGGCATGGGCACGGCGTCCACGAGCGCCACCAGCTTCACGTCGAGCTTGTCCACCAGGAACAGCACGGAGGCCACGAAGCGTTCCCACTGGTAGTCGGGCTCGGGTCCGGAGAGCAGCAGGAAGGGCCGGCCCAGGGCGTCGGACACCAGGTGCAGCTCGAGCCGGGGCGAGCGGTAGTCCAGGAACCGGTCCCCGTCGAAGCTGATCTGCGGCCTGCGGGCCCGGTAGTCGATCAGCTGGTCCGCGTCGAAGCTGGCCAGCAGCTTGTGGTCGAGTGAGTCCAGCAGGGTGTGGCGAACCTGCTCGGAGAGGTGGCCGGCATCCAGGTGGCCGCCGAAGACCGCCAGCATGCCCAGCCCGCGCAGTGCCGAGGCACCGTCGAATCCCCCGGCCAGCAGGTCGCGGCCCGCGGCCTCCAGGGTGAACAACTGGGTAGGGTCCTGCATGGTCAGTCCTTTCGGCAACATGGTCTCGTGCGACCGGGTACACGTGCAATGTCCAACGCGCGGGGGGCGCCGGGTATTCCGTGGCTAGGATCGACACGGTGGGACGCGGCCTCCCGGTCCCGTTCCCCTCGCCCCTTCACCCAACGACGGAGAACGCGCACGTGATCAACGACTTCAGTCCAGTATTGACCGCCATCGGGCCGGACCTCGACAAGTGCACGGCCTCGGCCCTGGTGGTGGGCATCGCCTCCGGTGACGACGGGCCGGTGCTGCTGCCCAGCCCGCTGCCCGACGCCGGCGCCCGCGCCCTGGCCGACTCGCTCGAGGCCCTGGGCGTGACCGGCGCGGCCGACGAGGTGCTGCGCATCCCCGGACTGGATCCGCTGCCGTTCCCCCTCCTGGTGCTGACCGGCGTCGGGAAGATCACCGGCGAGCCGGGAGCGGGCGTGTCCGACGAGGCCCTGCGGCGCGCCGCGGGCGCCGCCGTGCGCCAGCTGGCGGGCACCTCCTCGGTGGTTCTGGGACTGCCAGCGGACACGGAGGAGCACGTGGCCGCGGTGGCCGAGGGGGCGGCACTGGCCGCGTACTCGTTCACGGCCTTCCGCTCCGCCCCCGGCCGGGAGAAGGCGAAGGACCCGGTGGCCGAGGTCGCCGTCGTGACCTCCCTGAAGCCGCGACAGTGCGGACCCGTGCTCGATCGCGCCGCCGTCGTCGCCCGTGCGGTCCGCGCCACGCGGGACCTGGTCAACACCCCGCCGTCCCACCTGTTCCCCGCCTCCTTCGCCGAGGAGGTCACGGACGCGGTGCGCAAGCTGCCCGTGAAGGTCACCGTCTGGGACGAGAAGAAGCTGGCCAAGGACGGCTTCGGCGGACTCCTGAACGTCGGCATGGGCTCCTCCCGGCCCCCGCGGCTGGTGAAGCTCGACTACTCCCCCGCCCGGGCGTCCGTCCACGTCGCGCTGGTCGGCAAGGGCATCACGTTCGACTCCGGCGGGCTCTCCCTCAAGCCCCCGACGTCGATGACCACCATGAAGTCGGACATGGCCGGCGCCGCGACCGTCGCCGCGGTGGTGCGGGCAGCCGCCGAGCTGCAGCTGCCCGTGCGGGTCACCGGCTGGCTGTGCATGGCCGAGAACCTCCCCTCGGCCACGGCCCAGCGCCCCTCGGACGTCATCACCATCTACGGGGGCAAGACGGTCGAGGTCATGAACACGGACGCCGAGGGGCGCCTCGTGCTGGCCGACGGACTGGTCGCCGCCACCGACGAGACCCCCGACGCCGTCATCGACGTGGCCACGCTCACCGGCGCCCAGATGATCGCCCTGGGCACGCGTACGACCGGCGTGATGGGCACCGAGGACCTGCGGGACGAATTGGTGCGGTCGGCCGGTGCCGCCGGAGAGTCCGCCTGGGCGATGCCGATCCCGGACAACCAGCGCGCCTCGCTGGACTCGGCGATCGCCGACATCTCCAACGTGGGAGACCGCTTCGGCGGCATGCTCACCGCGGCGGCGTTCCTGCGTGACTTCGTCGACGCCGGCCGCGAACCGGACGCCGTCAAGGCCGCCCCCACCCCGTGGGCGCACCTGGACATCGCCGGCCCCTCGTTCAACGAGTCGGGCGCCTTCGGGTACACCCCGAAGGAGGCGACCGGTGTGATGGTCCGCACTCTCGTCCGGTTCCTGCAGGACCGCGCGTCCTGATGCGTGTCGGACGCGGCCGGTTGAGTAGATCGACCGGTCACGTCCGGCTAAGGTGAAACCCGAGGCATCCCCGTGACGATCCGGTCACGGACCGTCCACCAACCCCAGGGCAACCGGAGACCCCGCTGCCCGATCGTGAGGAGCTCCATCGTGGCCGACAAGGCAACCGCCAAGGAATTCGACGTTCTCATCCTCGGCGGTGGCTCCGCCGGGTACGCCGCCGCACTGCGGTCAGTGCAGTACGGGCTGACGGTCGGACTCATCGAGAAGGCCAAGCTGGGCGGCACCTGCCTCCACTGGGGCTGCATTCCCACCAAGGCGTACCTGCACGCGGCCGAGCTCGCCGACGAGGCCCGGACCAGCTCCAAGTACGGCATCAACACCACGCTGGACTCCATCGACATGGCGGGGGTGCGCAAGTACAAGGACGGCATCGTCGCCGGCAAGTTCAAGGGCCTGACCGGGCTGCTCAAGATGAAGAAGGTCAACGTCATCGAGGGCGAGGGCAAGCTCGTCTCCCAGAACGAGATCGAGGTCGACGGCACCCGCTACTCGGGCAAGAACATCGTCCTGGCCTCGGGTTCCGAGGCCAAGACCTTCGGCCTGCCGATCGGCGGGAAGATCATGACCTCCACCGAGGCCCTCGAACTGGACTACACCCCGAAGTCGGCGATCATCCTGGGCGGTGGCGTCATCGGCTCCGAATTCGCCTCCGCCTGGAACTCCTTCGGCGTGGACGTCACCATCATCGAGGGCCTGGAGAGCCTGGTCCCCAACGAGGACCCGGCCATCATCAAGGTGCTGACGCGGGAGTTCAAGAAGAAGGGCATCAAGACCAGCCTGGGCACCTTCTTCGAGAAGGTCGAGGAGACCGGTGACGGCGTCAAGGTCACCCTGGCGGACGGCAAGGAATTCACCGCGGAGGTCTGCCTGGTGGCCGTGGGCCGTGGCCCGGTGACCGCCGGACTGGGCTACGAGGAGCAGGGCATCACCCTGGACCGCGGCTTCGTCATCACCAACGAGCGCCTGCACACCGGCGTCGGCAACATCTACGCCATCGGGGACATCGTGCCGGGCCTGCAGCTGGCGCACCGCGGCTACCAGCAGGGCCACTTCGTCGCTGAGGAGATCGCCGGGAACAACCCGCTGATCGTCGAGGACATCAACATCCCCAAGGTCACCTTCACCGACCCGGAGATCATGTCCGTGGGCTACACCGAGTCCAAGGCCAAGGAGAAGTTCGGCGAGGGCAACGTGGAGGCCGTGGAGTACAACCTGGCCGGCAACGGCAAGTCCTCCATCCTCGGCACCGGCGGCGTCATCAAGATGGTCCGTCAGAAGAACGGTCCGATCGTGGGTGTCCACGGCATCGGCAAGCGCATCGGCGAGCAGATCGGTGAGTCCCAGCTCATCGTGAACTGGGAGGCCTACCCGGAGGACGTGGCCGCGTTCGTCCACGCCCACCCGACCCAGAACGAGGCCCTGGGCGAGGCCGCGATGGCCCTGAACGGCCACCCGTTGCACGGCTGAGACCACCAGAACGCACACCGGCCCGCACCGTGGAGTCGGGCCGTCAACAACCGTCAGGCCGGCAGGCAGCCGGCACGCACTTGAGGAGAAACGGGACGACATGTCTGAAACCGTGAACCTGCCGGCCCTGGGTGAATCCGTCACCGAGGGCACCGTCACCCGCTGGCTGAAGGAGGTCGGCGACGAGGTCGCCGTCGACGAGCCCTTGGTGGAGGTGTCCACCGACAAGGTGGACACCGAGATCCCCTCCCCCGTGGCCGGGATCCTGGAGGAGATCCTCGTCCAGGAGGACGAGACCGTCGAGGTCAACGCCCCGCTCGCCCGGATCGGCGAGGGTTCCGGCGGCGGTTCCTCCGACGCCGGTGCCGAGGAGCAGCCGCAGGCCGAGGAGGCGACCGAGGAGGCCGCGGGAACGGACACCGACGAGGCCGGGGACACCGGCACCGCCGGCCAGGAGCTGTCCTCCGAGCAGGTCGCCGCCGAGGACGCCGAGGAACGCGGCAGCGGTGAGGCCACCGAGGTCACCCTGCCCGCACTGGGTGAGTCCGTGACCGAGGGCACCGTCACCCGCTGGCTCAAGGAGGTCGGCGACGACGTCGAGGTCGACGAGCCGCTGCTCGAGGTCTCCACGGACAAGGTCGACACCGAGATCCCCTCGCCCGTGGCCGGCAAGCTGCTGGAGATCAAGGTCCAGGAGGACGAGACCGTCGAGGTCGGTGCCCTGCTGGCACTCGTCGGTTCCGGTTCCGCGGGCGGTTCCGCCCCGGCTGCCGCCCCCGCCCAGGAGAAGCAGGCACCGGCTGAGGAGGAGCCCGCCGAGGAGGAGCCCGCCGAGGAGGAGCCCGCCCAGCAGGCGGACGCCCAGCAGGCCCCCCAGGCTGAGGAGAAGCCGGCGGAGGACAAGCCCGCGCCGAAGGCCGAGGAGAAGCCGGCCGAGGACAAGCCGGCCCAGGACAAGCCCGCGGCCCAGGCCTCGGCGCCCGGTGAAGGGTACGTCACCCCGCTGGTGCGCCGCCTGGCCCAGCAGAACGACGTGGACCTGTCCGCGGTCGTGGGCACCGGTGTCGGTGGCCGGATCCGCAAGCAGGACGTGCTCGTGGCCGCCGAGGCCGCCAAGGCCTCCCAGGCCGGCGGCCGCCCGCAGGCACCGGCCGGTGGGGAGGCCCCGTCTGCTGCCCCGGCGGCGAAGGCAGCCGCCAGCACCGTGGACCCGTCCAAGCGCGGCTCCACGGAGAAGGCCCCCCGCATCCGCCAGACCATCGCCCGGCGCATGCGCGAGTCCCTGGACGTGTCCGCCCAGCTCACGC
>NZ_DAOMPX010000094.1:0-5661 GCF_035445025.1 Citricoccus sp.
CGGTGCCTTTGCCGTACTTCGGCTGGGGCACCATCCCGGACCAGTACGGGCGCCGGTGGGCCCAGGACGACGGGGAAGGGCGGGTCCCGCGCCGACCGAGTCAGCCGCACCCCATGCGGTTGCATGCCTGGCCGGGCCGGACGCAGGTCCCCGCGCTGGATCTCACCGCGGTGCGCAGTGCCATCGCCAGATCGGATGCGGATGGCTTCTTGGCCGCGGTAGCCGGACGCGACATCGATGAGGCGCTGCAGCAGGTCGGAGCCGGGATCCCGATGGCCCTGGCCCAACGCCGCGGCCAGGCCGAACCGGTGGCCCTATCGGTGATCAACCGGCTCACCGGCCGGGACGGGCCCGGCGATACGGTGCTGGCCGAGGACCTGCTGACCGCACTACGCCGTCAGCCGCCGGCCGAGCCCGTGCTGCCGGTGGATCTGGAGACGCTCGCCGCCGTCCTCGAAACCGATCCCGGGACCTCGACTGGGGGCTGGCTCGAGGTGCGCACCGGTCAGGTGTACACCGACGAGGACACCGACCCGGCCATCGTCGGCCAGGACGCCGCCATCGACGTCGAGGAGGACCCGGACCGGTGGCTCCGGATCGACCCGGCCGGTTCACGGCAGGGCTGGGCGGACATGGCCGCCTTCGCCGGCCGGCAGCACGATCACACTCTGCGCGTCCGGCTGGAGCAGGCCATCCAGGGCCAGGGTGCCTTCGGCCGGTTCCGCGACCTCGTCCACGCCGAGGACCTGGCCGAACTATGGTCCGTGTACTCCACCGACCGCCGGATCGGCCGCGCCCGCACGTTCCTCGCCGACCACCACCTGCGAGCCGGCTGAAGCCCCCGATCCGCCCACCCTGACCGACTGGGTCTACTGGTTGGCCCGGGTTGGCTCGGTCAAGCGCCGCTAAGTTCGAACAACCCGGTGTCGTACGCCGTGCGTTTGATCGGGAATACCCGGCCGACTGGTTCGCGCGGGCTAGCTCGATCATGTGCCTCGAGGGGGTTCCGGAGCACTTGACGGGCATTTTTGGGCGTGAGCTTCGGGGGTTGCTGTCGTCTCGGAGAACTGTCGGGCCCTAAGACAGTAGGAATGCCTGTGTCTACGGCGCATCCCTCGGTCCCGCGAATGGTCAGATACCTTCTCGTTTTGTCAATACTCGTTCTCTACGTGGCGGCTCTGACCTGGGGTGTTTGTCGCGAAGGCCGAGCATGTAGCCATTCTGCACGCGGGGCGTCCGGATCCCGGGAGTGGAAGTGGGGTAGGAGGCATACTTGCGCCGAGTATGCCGGTTTTGGCTACGGTCGGGGTGGGGCGTCCGGTCGACGCGGGATATCCCACTGAACATCCTCCCGTGTCGGCCGGCCGTTTGGCAGGACGGAATGGCGGCGGCGATGCGGGGGCGGGAACTCGGGGTCGAGTTCCGCAGGATGCTGCGGATACCACCGGTGAGGAGGGGGTTGTGGAGCATGCACTGCGGATAGGGTTGCGGGCCGAGACGTTGCCCGGGCCGATCCGGCTCGACGCCGCGGGTTGTCTGACCCGGGCCAACCACGCGAGGTTGCTCAAGCTGTTGGACCGGGCGGTCTGCCTGAAGGGGTGTCCCAGCCTTACTGTCAACCTGGTCGATCTGGATCATCTGGAACCGGGTGCCTGGAGCGCCCTGGCCCGGCACCTCGCCGCCCTGGAACGTGCCCGGGCAGTGCCGGGGCAGGAACTGCTCGAGGTTGCCCCGGTGATCGGCGTCCATACCCCCACCCGCCCTCGGTATTGCACTGCCCCGCCGGCAGGCACGAACGTTCAGGACCTCGGGGTGGAGGATCTGAGTCTGGGGCATGTGCCGGTCTCGATCGACGGTGGCCTGTCCGAAGGGGGTCTGTGACGTGCCTGAGCAGCTTGAGCAGCTATCGACCGGTTTTGGTAGAGAAGCGCACCCCGACAGGACCACGGTCCGGGACCTGATGTCCCCACTGGGAGTGACGGCCTACGAGGGTGATCTCGTGGCCGAGGTCGCCGTCCGCCTATCCGGTCCGGCAGACACGGTGGTGCTAGTGGACGCCGCTGGACGGGCGGTGGGGGTCATCGTGGCGACCGATATTGAGCGCTTCGGGCGGCAGCAGGCCGGCCGGTGGCTGGACAGGCGCTGGTTCGACCTGGGCGGACCGGACCAGGCCTGGGTGCGGCCGGAGCATCCGGTGGAGGGTGTGGTCTGGCACTACCGTCACGGGCCAATCCGACCGTTGCTGGTGTTCAACGGCAACGAGGCCATCGGGGTCGTGCACCCCTCGGCCGTGTTCCAGTGGTGCGCCGAGCACCTACCCGCGGTGTTGCCAGAACTCAGCCAACGCGCCGCCGCCCAAGCCAGAGGGGCCTCCCCAGCATGAGGCACCGCACCAGAGGCCACACATATCCACCCGCCCCGGCCGCACCAGGACTCGACCGGTGGATCACACCCGGACACCCCCTCACCGACTTACGGGGTGATGAACGGGCCACCCAAGAACCTGCGCAGAAGAACAGGACCACATAAGATGACCACCTCCACCCCATCACCACCGCAGAGCAGGACGGCTTCGGTCGGGCCCGAGGCCTCGGTCCCGGTGCTGTGGACGTTGAGGGCCGGTCCGATGGTGCCCGGGGGTCACTGCGTGGCCCAGCACCAGGGACAGGTGGTGTTTGTCCGGCACGCGATCCCGGGCGAGACCGTGGTGGCCCGGGTGACCGAGGCCGGCCCGGCGCCCGGTGTGTACTGGGCAGACACCGTGCAGGTGCTGCGGGCCTCGGAGTTCCGCCGGGCCCACCCGTGGAAACTGGCCGACCCGCTGCGGTCCTACCCGGTCGGCCGGCGCCCGGTCGCCGGGGCAGAGTACGGCCACATCACCCTGGAGCATCAACGCCGGCTCAAGACCCAGGTCTTCCGAGACACCCTGGCCCGGGCCGGGGGCCCGCCGGCCGGGCAAATCCACGTCCACGTCGCCGGCGTCGCGGCCGATGAACCCGTCGGAATGCACTGGCGCACCCGCATCACGCTGGTGCTCTCCCCGGCCGGCCGGGTCTCCTTTCCGGTCCACCGTGGACCCGGCACCGTGCCGGTGCGCAATATCCCGCCGGCCCTGCCCGGCTGCGACGAGCTGCGCCTATGGGAGGTGGACTTCTCCGGGGCCGCAGGTATCGAACTCGCCACCGCTGCCCACGGGGCCGGAACATTGATCAACATCCATCCCACCCGACACATCGCTGGCACGCCGCGGGCCCTGCGGGCCCGCATGAAGTACTGGCGAGACCAGCTGTCCGGCACCCCGAACCACGTCTCGATCGTGGTGACCACCCCACCCTCGGGTCCCGGCCGGCCCCCGCTGGTCGCCGTCCTGCGCGGAGGGCCCACGATCCATGACCAGGTCAGCTCCGCCCGCTACGGGGCCCGGGACTTTCGGCTCAGCGGCACCGGACACTGGCCCGTCCACCGCGACGCCCCGACCATCCTGGTCGAGACCGTGTTGGCCGCAGCTCGTCCTCAGCCCGGTGACGTGGTGGTCGACCTGCATGCCGGGCCGGGTCTGTTCTCGGCCTTCCTGGCCCAGGCCGTCGGCGAGCAGGGGGTGGTCGTGGCGATCGAACCAGACGGCCGGGCCAGCCAGGACGCCCGGGACAACCTGTCCGACCTGCCCCAGGCGGTCGTCGTCAACAGTGCCGTCGAACCGGTGTTGGCCGGCTGGCCGCACGAGTCGCGGGTCAGGGACACCAGTGGACGACTCGCAGACCGCAAGGTCAATACCGTGGTCCTGAACTCCCTCTTCGCCGGTGCCGGACCCGCCGTCCTTGACCAGCTTCTGCGGCTGAACCCCGACAGAATTGTGCACATCTGTTCCGACCCCGCCTCCCTGGCCCGTGACATGTACCAGCTTCACCACCACGGGTGGCACCCGGAGCGCGTGGACGTCTACGACCTGGCCCCGAACACCCACCAGATGACCACGGTCAGCGTGTTCACCACCACAGGGCCCAGCTCCGGGGCGGCGGCGTGACCGGCTCCCGTACCGGTGCGGTTGTCTCGACAGCGGAAGGTGGTTCCGGCACGAGAGTAGCTGGTGCTTCTGCGGTCCGGGCGCGGTGCCCGAGATCGGCGCGGGCGAGCGAGCCTGCCATGACCGGCGGGGCTCTCGTATGGTGCCGGTTACAGGGCCGATGATCCGTTGAGCGTAGGAGGCACCGTGTCCGTGAGTGATTCCGCCGGTTCACCACCGGCCGGCCGGCCGGGCCGTCTTGCCCCTGCCCGGCGGCCAGCACCCGGGGCCGGCCCCAGGGGAACACCGCACCCGGCGCTGGCGCGGTTCCTGGACGGCCCCGAGACCGGGGAGAGGTTGTTGCTCCTGCAGGCGCCGCGGGGGGTGGGTGCCGGTTGGTTTGCGGCCGGGTGGGTCACCGCCGGCACACGGCCCGAACCGGGGAGGTCGTCAGCGCAGCAGAGCTTAGGGGCCCGAGTGCTGGATGGGACCGGTGCCGTCCGGGACCCGGACGCATTCATCGATCACCTGGGCGCCCTGCTGGAGGGCCCCGGGGCCGGCCGGATCGCCGTCCTGGGGGGCCATGACCTGCCCGTTTCTCGCCTGGCCGGGGCGTTGCCGGCCCGGGTGGCCGGAGTCGAGGACCTGTTACTGACCGTGACCGAGATCCAGGACCTCGCCGCCGGCTGGGCACCGCCGCTGGGGGTGTCCCCCCGGTCCGCGGCGCGGGGGGAATTCTCTCACGCGCGCCCGGGGCCACCGGTGTCGCCGGAGGCGGTCCACGCCGCAACCGGCGGGTGGCTGGGGCCGACACGGGTCCTGTGCGCGAACCCGCTGGCCACCGGCGCGTCCCGACGAGCGATCCTCTCCCCGTTGCTGCAATGGTTGGCAGGCATTGATCCACAGGGACTGATCGCCCAGGCTGCGTTCCTACCGGAGTACACCGAGCAGGTCCTGGCGGCCTTCCACCCCCACCGGACCGACCCGGGACCCACCCTGGAGCAGTTGGTCCAGCTCGGGCTGGTGGTGCCCAGCCGGCACGGGCCCTGGTGCATGCCCACCTTGATCCGGCAGGTGTTGGCCGAGTCCGTGCGTCAGGCCCGGGAACCAGGGGTGACGGTGGCAAGGGCGGCTGCGGTGGACGCGCTGGCCGCGGCCGGCAGGATCGAAACCGCTATCAAGGCCGCGCTGCACGGCCGGGCCTGGGACCGCGCCACCGACCTGATCCTGGAGCACTGGGCCGAGCTGTATTACACCGACCGGCCCGCACTGGCCCGGCTCACGGCCGAGCTACCCCGCTTGGTCATCGGGGGCATGGATGTCAGCGCCGTAGTCTCGCAGCTGTTGACCACCGTCGTGCACGGTCAGGGCCAGAAACGCTGGCCCGCCGTGGAACCAGACCTTGCGCGCGATAAAACCGGTCAACGCTTCCGCGCCGCGACCACCCGGTTGTCCCGCGATCCGGACCACCGCGCGCTGGTCCTGGGACTGATCGAGGTCGGGTATCTGCGCACCGCCGGACATTTCACCGCCTCAGCACGCGCCGCCGTCCGGCTGCGTCGCGCGCTGGCCGCGGCACTGACCACCCACCGGATCCGGCCCCTGCTGGCCGGGGTGAGCGAACTCCAGGCCGGCATCAGCCTGCACCTGGCCGACCG
>NZ_DAOMPX010000095.1:0-5550 GCF_035445025.1 Citricoccus sp.
CCGACGCCCCACGCGGCACTGAGCATGCCCACCACGGCGACCGCGGAGATCAGGGTGGCCGCCGCCCACTCACGCCGTGACCCGGTGGGGCCCAGCACGGGCAGCTTCATCCGTCCGCCACTGCTCCACATCTCCCGCACCAGCGGTGTCCGGGACAGCTCCCGTGGCCGCCGGAGGCGCACGGGCCACAGCAGGTTGCAGCCGCCGTCGGTGAGCATGTCCCCGGCGACGTGGACCACCACGCCCAGCGCCACCGCCAGCACGAACCAGGAGCTCTCCGCTCCCAGCCCCACGGTGACCAGCGCCCCGCACAGGATCCCCACCAGCCAGGGGGCCCTGCGTGCCCGGTCCGGCATGAACCGCAGTGCCTTCACCGCGAAGGCGGACAGCAGCACGGTCCCGATCCCGGCGCCGAGCTGCAACGCGCCGGACTCGGTCGGCAGCGTCAACCGGGAGAGCAGCCAGGCCATCAGGGTGAACGCGGCGATCCCCAGCAGCGAGTGCGTCCCGTTGCGGTGCCCACCGGCGGCCCGGCCGAGGATGCGGCACAACCACTCCGAGACCGGCGGCAGTGAGTGGGCGATGGAGGCGTGGCGGTGGTCGGCGTCCGGCAGCAGTGCGGCGCCGGCGGCGACGATCGCCCCGGCCAGGACCCCGAGGTCCGTGATCCCGCCCAGCAGTCCGAATCCCAGGGGGATGGCCTCCGGCAGCGTCAGCAACGCCCCGGTGCCCGTGCCGAACAGCCCGACGCCGGCCAGCGGTCCCAGCGCCAGCTCACCGTCGGCGGCGATCAGCACCCAGGCCGCCGCGCCGCAGGCGGCGTGATGTGGTCCCATCATGGGCGGGGTCCCCTCCTCGCAGATCAGGTGGGATGCCGTCGCGGCGGCACCCCGGAACGCCCTCGGGATCGGCCCGGATGGTCGGTCCCGAGGGCACCCAACATCTGACCACACGGGGCGGACGGGTTTAGCCGTCGCGGGGCCGGCGTCCTGCGGGCACCCCCGCGGGGGTGGTCATCCGCGGTGTCATCCACCGGTCGGAGACAGTCGATGGAGGTGTCCTGCAACCTTTTCGGCGCCGGAGCGGTAATTCGGGCGTAACCGTCGAGATGTACCCGTCGATTTCCACCCCAGGTCCGGCGTCGGCCCCATCGGTTCCCGGACCGCGGCGAGCACCGCCACCACCATGCTCGGGGTTCGCCGCTGCTCGAACAGAAAAGGTGACGCAGTCATGGCCATCATGAACCCCGCACTCCGAGACGCCGCGGACGCGTTCCGGGGCCGCCCGGCACCAGGGGGTGCCCCGTCGGGCGTCCTCTCCCAGGGCGTCGCTCGGCGAGGGATCCGCGCGGCCGGCGTTCCCTCGCCGGGTGTCGCCGAGCCAGACGTCCCGGCGCAGGGTGTCGCGGACGCCGAGGCCACCACCTCCGGCGTCCCTGCCTCCGGCATCACACCCCCCGGCTTCCCAGCTTCCGGCATCACAACCCCCGGCCGCCCGGCATCCGGTGCTCCCGGGCCGCGCGGGCCGGTGCGGGACCTGCCCCGCGGGCCGATGCCGCCCCTGACCGCGCTCACCGCACACCCGTCCGAGGGCTGGAAGCCCGAGGGGGACTGGAAGCTGTACGCCGAGTGCGGTCCGGGTGACACCGAGCTCTTCTTCTCGAAGGACCCCATGGAGAAGAAGGCGGCCCTGGCGATCTGCAACGACTGTCCCGTGGTCAGCGAGTGCCTCGCGGAGGCGATGACGCAGGAGACGGGAGTGGACCTGCACGGCCGGTACGGCATCCGCGGCGGGACCACTCCGGTCCAGCGGCGGGAGCTGGCCCGCAGCCTGAACCAGCGCCCGGCGAAGCCGCGCCGCAACACGCCGACCTCGAAGGCCGGGTGAGCGGCGCGGCCCACGGCAGCGCGTCAGGGTGCCGCCGCAGCGGTCACCGGTGCCGCAGCGGCTTGCGGCTGGTCTCCGGGGCCAGGGCCACGGCGACGAACGAGACGGCGGCGGCGGCCATGAGGTACCAGCTCGGCGCGAGGTCGGTGCCCGAGGTGGCGATCAGCCACGTGGCCACGAGCGGGGCCGTGCCGCCGAAGATGGCGTTGGAGAGGTTGAAGGAGACGGCGAAGCCGGAGTAGCGGACCCTCGTGGGGAACATCTCGGCCAGGAAGCTGGGCAGGGTGCCGTCGTTGAGGGTCAACAGGGCACCGAGCAGGATCTGGACCAGCACGATCACCACGAAGCTGCCGGTGCCCAGCAGGACGAACGCCGGGTAGGTCAGCACGATGAACAGCACCGAGGCGCTGATGAGGACCTTCTTGCGCCCGAAACGGTCGGAGAGCATGCCGGTGAGGAAGATGAACCCGATGTAGGTCAGCAGCGCCACGGTGGTGGCGATGTAGGACAGCGTCTCGTCCAGGCCGATCTCCTGCGAGAGGTACGTCGGCATGTAGCTGAGGATCACGTAGAAGCCGACGGCGTTGAGCAGCACGGCGCCGCTGGCCACGAGCAGGGCGCGCCAGTGCTGGGTGAACAGGTCGGACACGGGGGTCTTGACGGCCTCGTCCTCCTCGGCCAGCTCGCGGAAGACCGGGGTGTCCTCGAGCTTGTTGCGGATGTAGCGGCCGATCAGGCCCATGGGGGCGGCCAGGAGGAAGGGCAGCCGCCAGCCCCAGTCGCTCATCTGCCCGGCGTCGAGCAGGCCGGTGAGCAGCGCGGCGATGAGGGAACCGAGGAGCAGGCCGGTCGCCGTCGAGGCCGGGACGACGGCGGCGAACAGGCCGCGCCGGTTCGCCGGGGCGTACTCGACGAGGAAGGCCGAGGCGCCGGCGTACTCACCGGAGGCGGAGAAGCCCTGGACCACGCGCAGCAGCAGCAGGGTGATCGGCGCCCAGATGCCGATGGCGGCGTAGGACGGGATCAGGGCGATGCAGAAGGTCGCCATCGACATCAGCAGGATGGACCAGGACAGCGCGGTGCGCCGGCCGATGCGGTCGCCGAGGTGACCCCAGACGAACCCGCCCAGGGGCCGGACGAGGAAGGAGATCGCGAACAGGGCGAAGGTGAGCATGAGGCCGGTCTGCGGATCGGACTCGGGGAAGAACACCGCGGTGATGGTGACCGCGAGATAGCCGTAGACGGCGTAGTCGAACCACTCGACGAAGTTGCCGATGAAGCTGGCGGCGACCACCCGGCGTCGGGTGGAACGGATCTCCTCGGGGCGGGGCTGTCCGCTGAGGGAGAGGTCGGGGGCGTCATGGCCCGGTGTGCCCGACCCGGGATGCTGGCTGGGGAGGGGCTGAGAGGCCGTGCCGGAGGATGAGTTTCGGATCATGTGTAACCACCCAGGTTGAGGTTGCATGGTTTGCAACGAGGTTGCATAGATGCAATCATGTGACCCGGGTCACGTCAAGGCATGGGGCCCGTGGCGGGAGCGCCGGTGCGGGGGCCGCGGGGTGGGCCTGCATAGTATGAGGCAGGTCACCTCTGTCACCGTCAGGAGCCCCATGAGAACCCGAATGACGCCCCTCCGCCCCGCCCTGGCCCTGCTGGGCCTGGCCGCCCTCACGCTCACGGGTTGTGCCGACCAGATCAGGGGCGCCCAGGGGGTCGCGGAGACCTCGCCGGTGCCCGCCGTGGGCTCGGGGGACGCCGCCGGCGCCTCGCGGCTGGACGCCATCAAGGACTCCGGCCGTCTCACGGTCTGCACCACCGGTGACTATCCGCCCTTCACCGAGCAGGCGGAGGGATCCGGGGAGTTCACGGGCATCGACGTGGACATGGCCAGGGACCTCGCCGAGACCCTCGGTGTCGAGGTCGAGTGGGTCAAGACCAGTTGGAAGACCCTCATGGACGACTACCTGGCCGGGTGCGACATCGCGGTCGGCGGCATCTCGATGAACCCCGAGCGTGCTGAACAGGTCTTCTTCACCGCCCCGACCCTGGAGGACGGCAAGACGCCCATCGCGCGCTGTGAGGACGCCGAGAAGTACCGGTCCATCGAGGACATCAACCGTCCCGGCGTCACCTCGATCTTCCCGGAGGGAGGCACCAACGAGAAGTTCGCCCGCGAGCACTACCCCGAGGGCGAGCTGAAGACCCACGACAACCTGACGATCTTCGACGAGATCGTGGCCGGCCGCGCCGACGTGATGACCACCGACCGTTCGGAGGTGCTGTACATCGACCACGAGTACGAGGAGCTCTGCGCGGTCAATCCGGACGAGCCGTTCGACTACTTCCAGAAGGGCTACATGCTCCCGCAGGGGGACGTGGTCTTCAAGCACTACGTGGACCAGTGGCTGGACATCGCCCTGAACGACGGCACCTATGACGAGATCGCCCGCCCCTGGATCGGCGACGTGGACCTGACGCTGGAGCGCTGAGCCGACGACGCCGCGCGCCCCGCCGGTCCCAGGCGGAGGGGGCCTCAGGCGGCGGGGGCCTCCTGGGTCCGGTGGCCCCGGCGCTGGCGGAGCACCACGGCCGCACCGGAGGATCCCAGCAGGACCAGGCCGGCCACCAGGGTGGCGCCGCCGGCGCCGAGGGAGCCGTCGGTCCACTCGATGAGCGCCTCCGTGACCGCGGTGGTCAGGGCGATGACCCCCACGGCCAGGAAGGGCCACCAGCCGCGCCACCAGTACAGGCCGAACAGCGCCAGGGCGACGACGAACGTCACCGCGTACGCCCAGCCGGGTTCAGGATGCGCCAGGAGGACCTGCGCCCCCAGGAGCAGCATCAGTGCCCCGACCGCCCCGCCCAGCTGGGGTTCGGTCCACCACCGGCCGAGCAGGGAGAGGGCGAGCCACGCGGCGCCCACCGCCAGGATCAGCACGGCACGCAGCACCTCGGCGCGGTAGTCGTCGCCCGTCCAGACACTGGTGAGGAACACGACGGTGGCCAGGGCCAGCGCCAGATGCAGCAGCGGTGAGGGGGCCAGCACGTAGCCGACCAGCAGGATGACCAGGGCCAGCACCACCCCGGAGGTCATGGACACGTTGTGCAGGTCGTAGGACGGCGGCGGGAAGTTCTCGTGCAGGATCCAGCTGCCCAGCGCGACGCCGGCCGCGATGGACGCCGCGACCACGAGCGTCCCGGCCAGGAACCGGGGACGCGGGCCGAGCCGGTCGCGCAGCAGCCAGGCGCCGCCCGCGGCCCGGACGATCACGAGGGCACCGGCCAGGAGCACGACGGCGATGCCCCCGAGGATCAGGCTGCGTTGGAGGGCCGTGAGGTCGCCCCAGTACTGCGCGGCAAGCAGGATGACCGCGACGACGACCAGCGCGGCGCCCGCGTAGGCGATCACCTCGGTCAGTCGCGGGCCCGTCCGCCGGCGTTCCTCCGGTGCGCCGACGGCACCGGGCGGGGCGAGCTGGCGCTCGACGACGGAGATCGCGTCCTCCGCCCGTTGTGCGTCCACCAGCCCGGCATCCACCAGGCCCGTGACGATCCGGCGCGAGGTCCCCTGCTCATTCATGCGCGAAGCATAACCCTCCGGTGATGCTCCGGGTCAGGCCCCGGTCCCGGTCAGGTCGCGGTTGGGCGCGGGCCGGTCTGCTG
>NZ_DAOMPX010000096.1:0-5480 GCF_035445025.1 Citricoccus sp.
AGGGCGGCCGGGGTGGTCGGCGCGGTGGCCTGGCCTGCCGCGGCCGGCGTGGCGGTCTGGCCGGACGGGGCCGGCGTCGCGCCCGTCCGGGGGCGGCGCCGCGTGGAGTCGGCCTTGGGGCCGGAACCGGTCAGCGCGGCCCCCGATCCCCCGGCCGGGCCGGCGCCGACCGCGGAACGCGGGACGCCGCCGTCGGCCGGGACCGGGGCCTCCTCGCCGACCCCCGGGCGGGGCGCCGGACCGTCCTCGTCCTCCTCCTGGGTATCCGCCCCGTCACCGGGCGCGGGCATCCGGGCGTCCGGGATCTCCTGCTCCACCACGGCGGAGCCGTCCCCGCCGGACGGGGGCGCCTCGCCGCCGGTGGTGATGCCGATGATCGGGGTGCCGACGGCGACGGTCTCCCCCACGGGGACCATCAGCTCGGCCACCGTGCCGGCGTAGGGGCTGGGCAGCTCCACCAGCGACTTGGCCGTCTCGATCTCGCAGAGGACGTCGTTGACCGCCACGGTGTCCCCGACCGCCACCTTCCACTCGGTGATCTCGGCCTCGGTCAGTCCCTCGCCGACGTCCGGCAGGTTGAAGGTCTCCATGGTGGTCTCCGGCAGTCTCTCGGTTCGGCAGGCGGGGCGGTGCGCGGTGCTGCGCGCGGCCCGGTGGTCGGGTGCGGCGGGCAGGCTCGGTGCGCGGGGTCAGTAGGCGAAGGTGCGGTCCACGGCGTCGAGGATCCGGTCCAGGTCCGGCAGGTACTGCTCCTCGACGCGTGAGGGCGGATAGGGCAGGTGGAACCCGCCCACGCGCAGGATCGGGGCCTCGAGGTGCAGGAAGGACCGTTCCATCAGCCGGGCGGCGATCTCCCCGCCGAGGCCGCCGAAGGTCGGGGCCTCGTGCGTGACGACCATCCGGCCGGTCTTCTCCACCGAGGCCTGCAGGGCGTCGAAGTCCACGGGCGAGAGGGAGCGCAGGTCGATGACCTCGATCGACCGGCCGTCCTCGGCGGCCGCGTTCGCGGCGGCCAGCGCCACGGGCACCAGCGGCCCCCAGGCGGCGATCGTGGCGTCGGTGCCCTCGCGGACCACCTGCGCCTGGAAGGCGGACACCCCGCGGTGGCCGTCCGCGGAGACGTCGACCTCGCCCTTGAGCCAGTACCGGCGCTTGGGCTCGAAGATGATGACCGGGTCCTGGGAGCGGATCCCCTGGCGGGTCATCCAGTAGGCGTCGTGGGCGTTGGACGGGGTGATGACCCGAAGCCCCGCGGTGTGCGCGAACAGCGCCTCGGGCGACTCGGAGTGGTGCTCGATCGAGCCGATGCCGCCGCCGTAGGGGATGCGGATCGTCACCGGGACCGTGGCGGCGCCGCGGGTGCGGGCGTGCATCTTGGCCAGCTGGGTGGTGATCTGGTTGAAGCCCGGGAAGACGAAGCCGTCGAACTGGATCTCCGCCACCGGTCGGTAGCCGCGCAGGGCCAGGCCGATCGAGGTGCCGATGATGCCGGACTCGGCCAGCGGGGAGTCCACCACCCGGTCCGCGCCGAAGCGGGCCTTCAGCCCCTCGGTGACGCGGTAGACCCCGCCGAGCGAGCCGATGTCCTCGCCCATCAGCAGGACCTTCTCGTCCGCGGCCAGTTCATCGGCCAGGGCCCGGTTGATGGCCTTGGCGATGGTCAGGGTCTCGAGGGCGGTCCCGGCCCCGGTGACCGGCGCGGGTCCGGTGGCCGTACCGGGAACCGCCCCGGCCGGCGTCGTGGTGTCCGTGGTCATGAGCGGTCTCCTTCCGCCTCGGTGTCCGCGAAGCCGGCCTGCCACTGCCGGTGCCAGGCCAGCTCCTCCGCCACGAGCGGGTGGGCCTCGGCGTAGACGGTCTCGAAGACGGTGTCCAGGGGGGCGACGGCGTCCCCGGTCATCGCCAGCACGGCCTCGCGGGTGCGCCGCGCCAGCTCCTCGCCCTCCGCGGCCACGTCGGCGAAGAAGCGGTCCGGGTCGGGCCCCGCGGCGCCGGTGGCGCGCAGGTGCGCCTCGAGCCGGGCCAGCGGGTCGACGGCGGCCCAGGCCTCTTCCTCGGCCCGGGTGCGGTACTTCGTGGGGTCGTCCGCGGTGGTGTGGGCGCCGCCGCGGAAGGTGTGCGCCTCGATGAGCACGGGACCGGCCCCGGTGCGGGCCTGCTCGGCGGCCCAGGCGGTCACGGCGTGCATGGCGAGCGGGTCGTTGCCGTCCACCGTGACGCCCTCGAAGCCGTAGCCGGCGGCGCGCTTGGCCAGCGGCACCCGGGTCTGGGTGGCGGCGGGCACTGAGATGGCCCACTGGTTGTTCTGGCAGAAGAACACCACCGGCAGGTCGTAGCTGGCGGCGAAGACCATGGACTCGTGGATGTCGCCCTCGGAGGAGGCGCCGTCCCCGTAGCAGGCGAGCACGACCTGCCCCTCGGCCCGGCGGCGCTCGGCGTCCCAGCCGGCCTGGTCCCGGGAGATGCCCCAGGCGTAACCGGTGGCGTGCAGGGCCTGGGCCGCCAGCACGAGCGTGTAGGGCTGCATCCGGTGGTCCTCGGCGGCCCAGCCGGCGTGGGCGACGCCGCGGAAGAGGGCGAGGAGCTGGCCCGGGGTGACGCCGCGGCCCAGGGCGAAGAGGTGCTCGCGGTAGGTGGGGAAGATCCAGTCGTCCTCGCGCAGTGCGGTCAGCGCCCCGGCCTGGGCACCCTCCTGGCCGACGGCGGGGACCCACAGGGCCAGCTGCCCCTGGCGCTGCAGGGAGGTGCCCTCCTGGTCCACGCGGCGCTCGGTGGCCATCAACCGGTACATGCGCTGCAGCGTGTCCCCGGTCAGGTCCGCCAGGTAGGGCGTGAACCGGGCGTCCTCGTGCAGGGTCCCGTCAGCGTCCAGCAGGCGGACGGCTCCTTCCGGCAGCTCGGTCGCCGGAGCCGGTGACGTCGGCGTATGGTGCACGGAGAACTCCTTCCATGCCGACGCACCCGGCGTCGGTCCCGGTCCAGCCTAGACCCGGACCGACATATGCGCGCGTTCTGCGAAGGTCCGCTACTGCCCGTTCGTGGGCGCCCCGAACTCCCGGCACAGCTGCAGGAACCGTGCGTTGGCCTCCCGCTCGCCGACGGAGACACGCACGCCCTCGGTGCCGAAGCCCCGCACGGACAGCGCCTGGCGGGCGGCCGCCTCCACGAACCCGGGGGTCCGGTCCCCCAGGTCCAGCCAGACGAAGTTGGCCTGGGTCTCCGGCACGCTCCAGCCGGCCTCGACCAGCCCGGCCACCATCCTCTGCCGCTCGGCGACCACGATGTCCACGCGTTCCATGACGTCCTCGAGGTGGTCCAGCGAGGCGATCGCGGCCTGCTCGGCCAGCGACGAGACCGCGAACGGGGTGGCCAGCACCCGCAGGTACTGGGTGACGTGGGGGTGGGTCACGGAGTAGCCCACGCGCAGGTTCGCCAGGCCGTGGGCCTTGGAGAAGGTCCGCAGCACGGCCACGTTCGAGTGCCGGGAGAACACGTCGAGGCCATCGACGGCGTCCGGCTCGCGGACGAACTCCTGGTACGCCTCGTCGATGACCACGAGCACGTGCCTGGGCACCTTCGCCAGGAAGTCCTCGACCTCACGGGTGGTCAGCACCGGGCCGGTCGGGTTGTTGGGCGTGCACAGCAGGACCACGCGGGTGTGCTCGGTGATGGCCGCGGCCATGGCCTCGAGGTCGTGGCGGAAGTCCGCGGTCAGCGGCACCTGGACGTCCCGCGCCCCGGAGGAGCGGACCACGATCGGGTAGGCCTCGAAGGAGCGCCAGGCGAAGATCACCTCGTCCGGGGTGCCGTCCTCACCGGTCCCCGCGAAGGTGGTGATGATCTGGGTCAGCGCGCCGAGGGAACCGGCGCCCGTGACGATGTCCTGGGCGGCCACGCCGAGGTGGCCGGACAACCGCTCCCGCAACGCGGTGGACAGCGGGTCCGGATAGCGGGCGATCGCGTCGAACCGCTCGACGGCCCGGCGCACCGCGGGAACGGGCCCGTAGGGGTTCTCGTTGGAGGCGAGCTTGTAGGAGACCAGCCCCTCCACCGGTGCGGGAGGCTTCCCGGCGGCGTAGGCGGGGAGCCTGCCCAGGACCGGACGCGGGCGGATCGGATGCGGTTCGTTCATGGATCACCAGACTAGTCCCGGCGCGGACGAATGGACCTCGGATGATCCCGAAGTCCCGACAGATCGCCTGATCGTTCCGTTGCGCCCGGACAGATTGCCCTCGGGTGAGGGCATCACGGCCCGATCGGCCCCCAGGACGCGGGCGCATATCCGGGCCATGGGGTGGCATGGGACGATGTGGGCATGAGGTTCTTGCTCCGCGTCATCGTCAACGCGCTGGCCCTGTGGGTGGCCACCTGGCTCCTGCCCGGCATGGAGGTCATCCCCGGTGGGACCCTCGCCGACACCGGTGACCCCACCCTGAACCTGGTGATCGCCTACCTGGTGATCGGCCTGGTCTTCGGGGCCGTGAACGCGGTGGTCAAGCCGGTCATCTCGTTCCTGTCGATCCCGATCACCTGCCTGACGCTGGGGCTGTTCACGATCATCATCAACGCCGGCATGCTGATGCTGACGGTCTGGCTCACCTCCTACATGCCGATGCAGGTCACCGTGGACTCCTTCTGGTGGACCGCGGTCTTCGCCGCGATCATCATCTCGGTGGTCTCGATGCTGGCCAACGGCGTCCTGGGGATGCTCACGCCGGGCAGCCGGGACTGAGGCCCTAACCGTTCCGTCCCACGGCGCCGCGGGCTGGATCCGTGGCACGGAACTGATGGCCCAGCCCGGCTCCCAGCGGGTTGCGGGGCTGGCCGGGTCTCGTCCGCTCCAGGGTCACCGTCCGCGAGACGGCCGTGCCGGTCGTGAGCCTGGCCAGGTGCTCCTGCGCGGGGGCCAGTCGGGCTGCCCCGGTGACCGGTGGGCTTCCATCCGTCTCGGCAGTCCCGCCCTGGTGAGCAATCCCGTCCTGGCCGGTCAGCAGGCCGTCCGGATGCCCCTCGAGGCGAGTGACGTGGGCGCGGTAGTTCTCGAAGCCGTGGGCCCTGACCAGGGTGACGCCCTCCGGTTCGGCCCCCTCCACGTCACCGGCGAAGGTCACCGTGGTGCGGTTGACCCCCTGCGGGTTGCCGCGACCGTCGACGGCGGGCACCGGGTCCTCGAGGTGTTCCAGGTGCAGGGCCTCCACGTGCGGGTCCAGCGCGATCTCCCCCGTCGGCGAGCCGACGGTGAACACCCCCTGCACGTCGAAGTCTGCGGCGATCCGGGGATCGGCGGCAGTCCGTGCGGCGTGGATCCCGCCCTGGCTGTAACCGGCCAGCACCACCGGGTCTCCCGGGTCCGCGCCCGCGGCCTCCAGCGCCTCGTGGACCGCCGCGGCCACGTGCTGGGAATCCAGGGCGACGGCCTCGCCGTTCCCGCTGACGTCGAAGGGGTTGGTCGACCAGCCGTCGTCCTCCGGGTGGTGCGC
>NZ_DAOMPX010000097.1:0-5430 GCF_035445025.1 Citricoccus sp.
TCTCCTGCTACCGTAACTCCGGAAGCTGTCCTGACTTGGGTGGCTCTGCTTTATTGCTCCAGGACCCTTGGAGGGGGAACCACATGTCTATCGACCAGAACACGCCGAAGACCACCAATCGTCCGAGCAAGCGCCGCGGATTCAAGCCCGGCCTCGTTGCCGCCGCACTCGCCGGTGCCCTGCTGATCCCGGCCGCCGCGGTGACCATCGCCGCCGAGCCGTGGAACCAGGCCACCGCCGCCGAGCAGACCTCGGCCAACGGCAAGGGCCAGCAGAACGGCAAGGGCAAGATGACCTCCGAGGAGGCCGAGGCCGAGCTGCGCGAGTGCCTCAAGGGCACCGACCTCTCCGAGGCCAAGAACCTGGACATCGCTACGCTCATGAAGGCCGTGCGCTGCCTCGAGCTGGTCGACAGCGTGAACGACCCCAACTCCCCGCTCACCGAGAAGGAGGTCACGCAGCTCGTCAAGCAGGGCCTGCAGGCCGTGGAGACCGCCGGTGTGGACCGCGTGCAGATCCCCGGCGTGCTGCGCGTGCTGAGCGACACCGGCCTGGTCAAGCCGCTGGCGGGCAACTCCGCCGCCGACCTGATCTCCGTGATGGCCGAGTCCAAGGTCATCGAGGACTACGCCAACGGTGAGATCCAGCGCAACCAGGCCGCCAAGCAGATCGCCCAGGTCGTCGTGGCCACCGCGGAGAAGCAGAACGCCGCCAAGTAGTCTGACACCCCGCGTGAGGCCCTGACCCGGCCTCACCTGCGAGGAATTCGATCGCCCGGTCCCGGTGGCACTGCCACCGGGACCGGGCGATCTGTGTGTGTCCGGACTACCATGGCCAGCACCCGACGTCGTCGTCACGGAAGGAGCAGCACCATGAGCACCCAGCGTTTCCCCGATCCGGAGGACCAGGTCGCCGCCGGCGCACCCGTGGAGGCCAACGAGGCCGACATCGCCGAGCAGCAGAGGGCCGCCGCCCTGGACGACGGCCAGGACACCATCGGCGCCTCCAGCACCGAGGACCCCGCCCTGGAGAAGGAGCCCGACGAGTGGGTCAGCGGGGACGACCCCATGACCCCGTCCCAGCGGTCCTACCTGGACACCCTGGCCCGGGCCGCCGGCGAGGAACTGCCGGCCAACCTGACCAAGGCCGAGGCCTCCGTGCACATCGACCGGCTCCGGCGGACCGCCGGAATGTGACGCGCGCGAACCTCCACGTCAGCGGTGGGTTCCGAAAATCGGGGTGGCGGCCTGCCGAGTGCACCGCCTAGGGTGACGAACCTGTGGCCACCCGGGCTCGGGTGGTACCGACACCAGACCTCGGACACCCGGGAGGACTCACCATGGTCGCCGACCGCACCAGCACCCCGCGCCGTACCGCGCCCATCGCCTCGACCGAGGACGCCCCGCGCACCGGCCGCCGTCGTCTGGCCCGTGCCCTCACCGCCGTCGCGGCGTCCGGCGCCCTGCTCGTGCCCGCCGCCGGGGCCGCCGTCGCCGCTCCCGCCACGGACGCCCCCGCGGCGGGCTCCGAGGCCGCCTGCCTGGCCGCCTCGTTCCCCGCCGGCCAGACGTGGACCACGGCCGCCGCCGTCGACGAGTGGCTGGCCTGCGTGGGGCTGAGCAACGGGGCGGCCTACGCCGACCCGGGGATCACCCGCGGCGAGGCCGCACAGATCGCGTACCGCTCCGTCGGGGCCGATGAGCCCGCGGGCGCCTTCGTGTTCGCGGACGTCGCCCCCGGCAGCGACTCCGCCACCGCGATCACCTGGCTCGCCAACGCGGGGATTGTCCGCGGATACGGTGACGGCGAGTTCAAGGCCGACCGCGCGATCTCCCGCGACGAGCTGGCCATCGTGCTCGTCGGGGCCGCCCTCACCGGTGCCGAGGCGCCCGCCGGGGATGCGCCGGCCGCTGCGTCCGGGGACTCGAGCACGGATTCAGACGCCACCGAGGCCACCGCGGACTCTGCCGCCGAGGCGACCGCGGACACGGCCGCCGCCGCGGCGCCGGCCGAGGCCGCCGTCGTCGGGAACTCCGATGCGACCGCCTACAAGCGCCAGGCCGCCGCGTTCATGGAGGAGTACGGCTGCAAGGGCACCGCGCTGACCATCGTCAAGGCGACCAGCATCGACGGCGCCACCGGCGTGACCTCCGTGACCTCGGGCCAGCCGGCGTCGGTGCAGATCCGGTCCGGCCTGGACGAGTACCAGCTCGAGCACACCGCCGCGCACGAGTGCATGCACGTACTCCAGCACGCGGTCGCCGACTACGACTTCGCCACCCTGGATGCGATGCTGCAGCCGTACTACTCCGAGGACCTCGTCACGAGCTGGGGTGCCGTGGACATCTACGAGCAGAACGCCGAGTGCGCGGTGCGGTCCCTGGGCTTCCCGCAGGAGTACTCCAGCTATGACGTCGCCTGCACCGAGGCCATGCTGGACGCCGGCCAGGCCATCGCCCTCGGGCACGACCCCCGGGAGGTCGTCGCCGCCGGCTGACCGCCGGTGGACCGCCGGCTGATCACGGGTCGGCCGACGACCGATACCCGCCCGATCGCATCACCGGTCGCATTCCTGAGGACGGAATGTCGACCGGTGATGTGGATCACGCCGCCGCGCCTCTATAGCGTCCGGGTGAGACATTCCCGTTCCACCCTGGAGGACCTATGGACGTGCTGTCCGACATCCGGAAATCGCCAATGACCCCGTTCCAGGTCATGGCCGTCAGCGTTGCGCTGGCCATGATCCTGCTGGACGGGTTCGACGTGGCCGCGATGGCCTACGCCGCCCCTTCGCTGAGCGCCGAGTGGGGCGTGGAGCCCGTGATGCTGGGCTACCTGCTCAGCGCCAGCCTGTTCGGCATGGCCGCCGGCTCGATCTTCCTCACCCCGCTGGCCGACTTCATCGGCCGCCGCTGGCTGGCCGTGGGCTCCATGTTCGTCATCACCGTCGGCATGGCGCTGTCCGCGATCGCCCCGGACGCCACCTGGCTGCTCGTGGTCCGCCTGCTCACCGGCCTCGGCGTGGGCGGCATGATGGCGAACCTCAACGTCCTCGTCTCCGAGTACGCCTCCGATGCCCGCCGCGGGTCCATCATCGGCATCTACGCCGCGGGCTACCCCATCGGGGCGACCATCGGCGGCGTGGTGGCTGAGCCCATGATCGGGGCCTTCGGCTGGGAGGCCCTGTTCTGGGTGGGCGCCGCCCTCAGCGGCCTGATGTTCCTCATCGCCCTGGCCCTGCTGCCCGAATCGCTCGACTTCCTGCTGGCCCGCCGCCCCGCCGGCGCCCTCGAGCGCTCCAACCGCATCCTGGCCAGGATGGGCCGCGCCCCGCTGACGGAACTGCCCGCACTGCCGGCCACCGACGCCTCCGGCGGCGGCATCGCCCAGATCTTCCGGGGCACCGTACGCTTCCGCACCTTCATGCTCTGGATCGGCTACGCCTGCCTGGTGGCCGCCTACTACTTCGCCAACACCTGGACCCCGCAGATCATCGCGCAGGCCTCCGGCGAGGACACCCTGGGCATCCGCACCGGGACCCTGGCCAACCTGGGCGGGATCATCGGTTGCTTCATCTTCAGCGCGCTGGCCATCCGCTTCAAGTCCAACCGCCTGCTGTTCGGCGCGCTGGCCGCGGCCGCCGGTTCCTACGTCCTGTTCGGTCTCGTCTTCTCCGTGATCCCGGTGGCCATGGGCACCGCCGTGCTGTTGGGCGTGCTCACCACCGCGGGCATCGCCGGCTTCTACGCCGTGGCCCCGGGCGTGTACTCGGCCACGGCGCGCGCCACCGGTATCGGCTGGATGATCGGCATCGGCCGCCTGGTCTCGATCGCCGCCCCCATCCTGGTCGGCTACCTGATCGACGGCGGCTGGGCACCCGAGAGCATCTTCTACCTGTTCGCCATCCCGCTGCTGATCGCCGCCGCCTGCGTGGCCGCCCTCAGCCTGTCGATGAAGCGCGGTGCCGGGACCACCTCGGCCGACGCCACGGCGTCCGCCGCCGCCCCGGCCGCCGCCCGCCCCACCGCCTGAAAGGACCCGACATGACGACGACGACCACCCAGCCCGGCACCCTGCTCACCCCCGCCCCCGACCGCGCCGACTGGCACACCACCCGGATGGGCCGGTTCCTGGAGGACCTCGAGGCCCGGTACGGCCAGCGATTCGCCACCTACGACGACGCCTGGGCCTGGTCCGTGGCGAACCTCGAGGACTTCTGGAAGGAGGTGTGGCAGCACTTCGAGGTGATCACCCACGCCCCGTACACGGCCGTCCTTCAGGAGCGCACGATGCCCGGGGCACGGTGGTTCCCGGGAGCGCGGATCAACTACGCCGAGCACGTGCTGCGCAGGCTCCGCGAGCGTCCCGACGACATCATGGTCACCTCCCGGTCCCAGACCACCGGATCCGTGGAGTGGACCGGGGCGCGGCTGGAGGAGGAGATCGCCCGCATCCAGGCCGGGCTGATCGCCCGCGGCGTGGGCGTGGGCGACCGGGTGGCCGGGTACCTGCCCAACATCCCGGAGACACTGGCCGCCTACCTGGCGACGACGGCCCTCGGCGCGATCTGGTGTGCCGTGCCCCCGGAAATGGGCCCGCAGTCCGTGCTCGACCGCATCAGCCAGCTCGAGCCGACGCTGCTGATCGCGATCGACGGCTACCGCTACGGCAAGCGCGAGCTCTCCCGCGCCGACGACCTGGCCCGGATCCGGCAGTTCCTGCCCGGCACCCGGACCGTCCTGCTGCCCTACCTGGACCCGAACGCCCAGCCGCCCGAGGGCGCCGAGGGCTGGGCCGCGTTCACCGGCCGGGTCGGAACGGGCCTCGAGGCGAGGGGCGCGGGGGTGAGGGGCACGGGTCAGGCCGTGGCCGGCGTCGGGACCGGGACTGCCGTCCCGGAGGTGCACATCGAGCCGGTGCCCTTCGACCACCCGCTGATCGTGCTGTTCTCCTCCGGCACCACCGGACGGCCCAAGGCGATCGTGCACGGCCACGGCGGCATCCTGCTCGAGCACCTCAAGGCCCACGGGCTGCACTTCGGCATGAGCGAGGCCGACAACGCGTTCTGGTTCTCCACCACCGGCTGGATGGTGTGGGCCATGGGCATGTCCTCCCTGCTGCTGGGCGCCTCCGTGGTGCTCATGGACGGGGACCCGAACTGGCCGGCCGCGGACGGGGAGTGGTCCCAGTGGGCGGTGATGGCCGAGACGAAGGCCACCTACATGGGCACCGGCTCCGCCTACCTGGGGGCCTGCGCCCACGCCGGGATGCGCCCCCGCGAGCGCTGGGACCTCTCTCGGTTGCGGGAGATCCAGTGCTCGGGCTCGCCGCTGGCCGCCGACGTCGCCGGCTGGGTGCTCGACGCCGTCAACCCGGACCTGCTGCTGGCCCCCACCTCGGGCGGCACGGACATCTGCGCCGCGTTCGTCG
>NZ_DAOMPX010000098.1:0-5388 GCF_035445025.1 Citricoccus sp.
CTCGCCCGGAAGCGGCCCACCGGCCGGTTCGACGGCACGGGGATGCCCACGCCGGCGGGCTGCAGGCCGACGAACCGCGTCGGCTGGGGCGCCTTGCGCAGGGCCGGCACCCCGGTCCCCACGGCGTTCTCCGCCGGGACCTCGTAGACCGCCTGCGGCGTGGGGGAGTCGGCGATCATCCGCGCGGACACGGCCAGGCACTGCTCCGCCTCGGCGCGCAACCGCGCCAGGGCGGTCAGCGTGGACTCGGAGAACCCGGCCCGGCCGGCCTGCAGACCGTCGCGGACCCGGCCCGTGAGGGCGGTGCGGTCCACGGTCAGCGGCAGGCACCAGTCGCCGCGCTCGACCTCGTCGAAGTGACGGCCGACCTTGGGGTCGTAACCGAGCCCGACGACGGGCACCCCGCAGCGGTGGGCCACCAGGGCCGCGTGCAGGCGCATCGCCACCAGCAGGTCCATGGCGCCGTAGAGCGCCACGAGGGTGTCCAGGTCCAGGGGCCCCTCGGGGGTCCAGGTCTCGGAGCCTTCCGGCAACTGCTCGAACACGCGCTCGATTGCCGCGACGTCGAAGGCCGCCCCGGACTGCATGGGCACCGAGACGTAGAGCGGGGCGGGGCCCCCGGCGGGCGTCGCGTCCGCGAGGGCACCGGCCACGGTGGCCGCCACGGCGTCCATGTCCTCGTGCGCCCACGGGCGCAGGTTGACCCCGATGACCGGCCGGCCCTCCTCCCGGGCGCGGGCGACGGCGGCCGGCAGGGACTCGCGGACGTCCTCGGCCGCCGGCAGCGGGACGGCGTGGACGACGTCGGGCCCGGTGGTGATGCGGTCGGCGTCGACCGGCAGGGAGCGCAGCAGCTCGGCGGACTCGGGGTCCCGGACGTACAGCGACGAGGTCTGGTTCGCGAGGTACCGCACGGTGGCCCGCGCGTCCTCGTCGGTCAGCGGTCCGACGCCCATGCCGACGACGTGGTAGGGCTTGTCGAGCACGCGTCCCATGAGCGGCAGGATGCCGAAGCCGGCCATGGAGATGGTGGCCCCCGTGAACAGGCCGAGCAGCCCGCCGGCCCGCTCGAAGGTGTAGTCGTGCCAGAGCCCGCCGCCGCCCACGACGACCGCGGCCGCAGTGTGCACCTCGTAGGCGGCCGCGTTGAGGTTGCGCCGCGTGAACGCCTGCAGGCCGTGGGAGGCCTCCACCCGCTGCGCGTTCTCCGCGGCCACCTGGACCTGCACGGCCGGGTCCGCCCGGTGCAGGGCGTGGGACACCGACTTCAGGATCAGCTCGTCGCCGATGTTCCCGGCTCCGTAGAAGCCCGCCAGGATGACCTTCTTCGCCCGCGGCAGCGACTCCGAGAGCGTGCGGGACAGGGTCTCGCGGCGCTCGGCGTCGAGCCACGGGAAGGAGGCCTCGTCGAGGGAGCGGAAGGTGGAGAACAGGTCCATCCAGCGGTGCTCGTACAGGTGGTTCTCGACGACCCGGCGGAACCCGTTCTCCGCGATCCGGTCGTACTCCTCGGGGTGGTCCAGGAGGAAGCGGATCTGGCGGGCCAGGTCCTCCTCGTCCTCGTAGCCGATGATCTCCTCGCCGTACTCGAAGAAGTCGGCCATCTCGTCGAAGTTCCCGGTCGCCACCAGGGCGCCCTGGCCGGCGGACTCGAACACGCCGCACTTGATGTTGATGAACCCGGCACGGGTCAGCGGGAAGTTGACGTGGATCCGGCCGCCCTTGAGCGCCTGGACCATCTCCGTCCCGGCCACGGGCTCGGACCCGGGCAGCTCCCAGCCGCGCCCGTAGGTCTTGACGTCGAACTGCCGGTCGAGGGCCGTCATGACCTTGTTGCGGTCCGGGCGGTCGTGGGCGTGACCCAGGCAGATGACGTCGTGCTCGAACTCGGGGGCGGTCTTCACGTCCTGCGTGACGAAGCCGCGGTCGATCCCGAAGGGCAGGTACACGGTGTTCACCACCCCGGCGTCCCGGTACATCTGCAGGGCCGTCTGGGAGTTGGTGGTGTGGACGTCGAAGGTGTGGACGTGGTCCTTCACGGAGGGGAAGACGTCCGGGTCGGACAGGGTGGTGCCCACGAGCATGATCCCGCGGTCCTTCAGGAGACGGGCGTCCTCCTCGGTGAACACCATGCCGCCGGCACACAGGATGATCATCTGCGGCCGGAACTCGTCGACCATGTGCTTGATGCGGTCGTACGGGACGTAGATGGGTCCCATGCCGCCCATGGCCCCGTGGGGGTTGTCCAGGATGCGGTGCTGGGAGGTGTCCACCTGGAGCACGTGGTGCCCGAGGTTGCGCAACGAGCGGTACAGGGAGGAGACGATGTCGGTGGTGCCGTTGATCGACTTGCCGAGGAACATGATCCGCCAGTGGAAGCCCTGGTCGAAGACTTTCGTGGAAAGTTCCCGGCGGAGGTGCTCGATGGTGGGATTCACGGTCCTGCTTTCACTCATGCCTGTGTGATGCCCGGCGGATGATTCCCGTCACGGGTGGGCCCGGGCCCGGCCTCGCGGCCCGGCCCCAGTATTCCACAGGGGCGGGGGCCCTCTGCCGGGGTGCCCGGCCCCGCTGCCGTGCCACTAGGCTCGGGGCATGCGCATCGCCCGTTTCGTCGCCCAGTCAGAGCCCGCGTACGGCATCGTCGAGGGGGAGCCGGACGCCCCCCTGGAGGAGCTGACGATCACCGAACTGCACGGTGACCCGTTCTTCCAGGGCATCCATCCCACCGCCACGCGCCACGCCCTGGCCGACGTGCGGCTGGTGGCCCCCATCATCCCGCGGTCCAAGGTGGTGGGCGTCGGACGCAACTGGGCGGGCCACGCCGCCGAGCTCGGCAACGAGGTTCCGGACCGCCCCCAGTTCTTCCTCAAGCCCAACACCTCCGTGGTCGGACCGGGGGAACCGGTCACGCTGCCGTCCTGGTCCGAGGAGGTCTCCTACGAGGCGGAACTCGCGGTCGTCATCGGGACCATCTGCAAGGAGGTCCCGGTGGACCGCGTGGACGACGTCGTGTTCGGCTACACCGTGGCCAACGACCTCACCGCCCGGGACGCGCAGCGCGCGGACCTGCAGTGGGCCCGGGCGAAGGGCTTCGACGGCGCGTGCCCGCTGGGGCCGTGGATCGAGACCGGTCTGGACACCTCCGCCACGGAGGACCTGCGCATCACCATGACCCTGGACGGCCGGACCGTCCAGGACGGCACCACCGCGGACATGGTCTTCGGCGTCCGTGAGATCGTGGCCGCGGTCTCCGAGGCCTTCACGCTGCTGCCCGGGGACGTCATCCTCACCGGGACGCCGGCCGGCGTCGGCACCGTCGAGGCGGGCCAGCGCACCGAGGCGACGGTCGAGGGGATCGGCACCCTGGCCAGCGTCTATCGCCGCTGAGCGCCGGCCGCGCCGGCCGGCGTCGATAATAGACTGGCAGTCATCATGACGACTGCACACTCCGCCACGGCCCCCGCCGACATCCCCGCCGTCCCCGCCGACGCCCCGGTCCGCGTCCGTTTCTGCCCCTCACCGACCGGAACCCCGCACGTCGGACTCATCCGCACCGCCCTGTTCAACTGGGGCTGGGCCCGGCACACGGGCGGGACCATGGTGTTCCGGATCGAGGACACCGACGCCAAGCGTGACTCCGAGGAGAGCTACCAGCAGCTGCTGGAGGCCATGTCCTGGCTCGGCATCGACTGGGACGAGGGCGTGGAGGTGGGCGGCCCGCATGCGCCCTACCGCCAGTCCCAGCGCGGTCAGATCTACCAGGACGTGATCGCCCGGCTCAAGGACGCCGGGTACATCTACGAGAGCTTCTCCACGCCGGAGGAGATCGAGGCCCGCCACCGTGCCGCGGGCCGGGACCCCAAGCTGGGATATGACGGTTACGACCGTGACCTGACCCCCGAGCAGGTGGCCGGGTTCCGCGCCGAGGGCCGCCAGCCCGCGCTGCGCCTGCGCATGCCGGAGGAGGACATCACCTTCACGGACACGGTGCGCGGTGAGATCACCTTCCAGGCCGGTTCGGTCCCGGACTTCGTGGTGGTGCGCCCGGACGGTTCCCCGCTCTACACCCTGGTCAACCCCCTGGACGATGCCCTGATGGAGATCACGCACGTGCTGCGCGGCGAGGACCTGTTGTCCTCCACGCCGCGGCAGATCGCGCTCTACCGGGCCCTATACGCCATCGGGGTGGCGAAGTACATGCCCGCGTTCGGCCACCTGCCGTACGTGATGGGGGAGGGCAACAAGAAGCTGTCCAAGCGGGACCCGCAGTCCAACCTTTTCCTGCACCGCGAGCACGGGTTCATCCCCGAGGGCCTGATCAACTACCTGGCGCTGCTGGGCTGGTCGCTCTCGGCGGACGAGGACATCTTCACCCGAGAGCAGTTCGTGCAGCACTTCGACGTGCACCACGTGCTGGCCAATCCGGCCCGGTTCGACGAGAAGAAGGCCACCGCGATCAACGGGACCCACGTGCGGATGCTGGACGGCCAGGACTTCCGCGACCGGCTGGTGCCCTACCTGCAGCAGGCCGGTCTCGTGTCCGACCCGTTGACGGCGCGCGAGGGCCAGGTCCTCGACGCCGCCGCCCCGCTGGTGCAGGAGCGCGTGGCCCTGCTGGGCGAGGCCGTGGACATGCTCGCCTTCCTGTTCCAGGCCGATGACCAGATCACGACGGCGGACGGGGCCCTCAAGGGCATGCCCGCCGACCTGGGCGGCGCCCTGGCCGCGGCGCGACGCGGACTGGCCGGGATCGAGGACGGTGACTGGAGGACCGAGGCCATCGAGGCCGCGCTGCGGCGTGAGCTGATCGACGGGCTCGGCCTCAAGCCGCGTCAGGCCTTCGGGCCCGTGCGGACCGCCGTGTCCGGCAAGAAGGTCTCGCCGCCGCTGTTCGAGTCCCTCGAGATCCTGGGGCGGGACTCCGCCCTGGCGCGCCTCGACCGGTTCGCGGCAGAGCAGGCCGCCCGCACCACGGACGCCGGCTGAACCGGGGCCCGGCCGGGGTGACGGAGCCCACCCCGGCGCCGTTTTGTCATCGGCGCCGATCGCCGGTATAGTAAACACCCGTGCCAGGGAGACCTGGTGCGGATGGCCCAAGGGAATCCCGGGTGACCGGATCATTCACTTGACAGCCATTGGGGTATGGTGTAATTGGCAACACAACGGTTTCTGGTACCGTCATTCTAGGTTCGAGTCCTGGTACCCCAGCGGATTTCACCGATTTGGTGAAAGCCCCCAGAGTATGAAATACTTCTGGGGTTGCCCGGAGAGAAACGCCAGTCAGGCGGGACTTGACGGACAACGGTGACGGCCCCATCGTATAGCGGCCTAGTACGCCGCCCTCTCACGGCGGTAACGCGGGTTCGAATCCCGCTGGGGTCACCA
>NZ_DAOMPX010000099.1:0-3457 GCF_035445025.1 Citricoccus sp.
TTGGTGCCCATGTCCGGGGTGGCCTCCCGTGCGACGCCGTCGCGGTCGAGTTCCACCAGGAAGGCGCTGATGCCCCGGCCCCGGCGGTTCTCCTCGGTCCGGGCGAAGACCACCGTGGCGCCGGCGTGGAGGGCGAAGGACATCGACTTGGTGCCGTTGAGCACCCAGCCGCCGTCCTGGCGCCGCGCGGTGAGGCCGGGATTGCCGGCGTCCGAGCCGCCGTCGGGCTCCGAGAGGCCGATGGCCACGATGTCCTCACCGCTGGCGATCCTCGGCACCCATGCCCTGGCCAGCTCGGGGCCGGCGTTGCGGGCCAGGATCTGCCCCACCAGGGAGCCGACCACCTGGACGTAGCCGACGTTGATGTCCCCGCGGGAGATCTGCTCGGTGATCATGCCCGCGGTCAGGGCCCGCTCGCCGCGTCCGCCCAGCTCCTCCGGGAGCTCGGGGGCGATCAGCCCGCGCGCGCCCATCTCACACCGGAGGGCCGGGTCGATGATCCGGTCCGCCTCCCGCTGCCGGTAGCCCGGCGCCAGCTCCTCGGCCATTGCCGCCGCGGCATCGATGTAGCCCTGCATCGCCGTGTCGATCGTGAAGTCCATGAGTCCCTCGTCTGGTCCTGGTGTGGTGGTCGTGGTGGCTCTGCCGACGGTCAGTGGCTGACGACCTTGGAGGCGAAGTCGGGTGCCCGCTTCTGGGCGAAGGCGATGGCGCCCTCCATGCCCTCGGGTGACACGGCGTAGAGGTCCAGGGCGGACATCGCCATGGCGCTCAGGCCGGCCTGGTGCTCGGTGTCGGCGTTGAAGGACTGCTTGAGGAAGCGGATGGCGGTCGGCGACTTCGCCGCGATCTCGTCGGCCCAGGCGAGGGCCTCGTCCATCAGCCGGTCCGGTTCGACGACGGCGTTGACCAGGCCCCAGCGCTCGGCGGTGGCGGCGTCGTACTTGCGGCAGAGGTACCAGATCTCGCGGGCGCGCTTCTCGCCGACGATGCGGGCCAGGAAGGCCGAGCCGAAGCCCGCGTCGAAGGACCCGACGCGCGGGCCCGCCTGCCCGAACTGGGCGGTGGAGGAGGCGATGGTCAGGTCGCACAGCACGTGCAGCACGTGCCCACCGCCGATGGCGAGGCCGTTGACGGCGGCGATGACCGGCTTGGGCAGGTCGCGGATGGTCTTGTGCAGCAGGCCGATCTCGAACATGCCGGACTCGCTCGGGCCGTAGTCCCCGGTCTCGGCGCGCTGCTTGACGTCCCCGCCGGTGCAGAAGGCCTTCTGTCCGGCCCCGGTGAGGATCACGGCCTGCACGCCGCGGTCGGCCCAGGCCAGCTTGAGGGCCTTGATGAGCTCCTCGACGGTCTGGGAGCGGAAGGCGTTGTAGCGGTCCGGGCGGTTGATGGTGATCACGGCGGCGGCGTTGCGGCGCTCGTAGGTGATGTCCCCGAAGTCCGGGACGGCCGGGGCCTGGGACGAATCGGTGGTGGCGGTGGAGTTCTCAGCGGTCATGATGGTCCTTTCCGTGGTGGCCCTGCCGAGTCTCCGGGCAGGTCCAGGGGTGGGTGGTCGGGGCGGTCCGCGCTCAGGCGGGCGCGCCCAGCAGGTCGGCGTACGCGGCTCGGTGGTCGGGGTGCACGGCCGTGGCGAGCATGAGGGCCGACTGGCTCGCCACGAACTCCTCGAACGTCATCCTCGAGGCGAAGTACCAGTGCTTCAGGGACCACGAGTGGGCGATGAGGAGCAGGTCGTAGGAGAGGATCCGGGTGTCGACCGGCATCAGCAGGCCGCGGTCCAGGGCCTCCTGGATGGCGTCGGTCAGGGGCTGGGCCGTCCTGACCTCGAGGTCCTTGATGAGCCGGCGTCCCTCCTCGTCCAGGGTGTGGGACTCGCGGTACGTCAGCAGCACGGCCTCGCGGTTGTCGTCCACCACCCTGCAGTAGGCCGAGAAGGCCGCAACCATCCGCCGCACCGGGTCCGCCTCCGGCGCCACGGCCGCGGGGATGAGCCGTGCCATGTCGTCCAGGACGCCGAGGATCACGCCCTGGACGAGTTCCTGCTTGTTGGCGAAGTAGCGGTAGATCAGGCCCACGGAGACGCCCGCCTCGTCGGCCACCGCCTGCATGGAGACGCCGTGCGAACCGCTGCGCTCCATGAGCCGCGCCGCCGCCTCGAGCAGCTGGCGGGTCCGGGCGCCCGAGCGGGCCTGGCGCGCGGCCTCGGCCGGTACAGCCAGTTCTTCCGCGCCCTTCAGCACCATGGACCTGCCCCTTCAGTGTGCGTGAACCTAAGTTCACCAAGAATGAATGTTCGTTCATTCGTGACTGTACTCACACCTCGACGGCGGGGTCAAGGGTGCGGGGACGTTAAACGACGAGGACCCCGGATCCAATGGATCCGGGGTCCTGCGGGGCCGAGAGGGCCTGGGTCAGATGCTGTATTCCGGTGCCGCCCACACGACGACCTCGGGATGCTCGTAGAAGCGGTATCCCTGGCCGCGTACGGTGCGCACGGTCCCGGACAGCCGGCCCAGCTTGGAGCGCAGCCGGCGGATGTGGACGTCGATGGTGCGCTCGTTCGGCACGTCCTCGGCGTTCTTCCACAGCGATTCCAGCAGCTCGTCGCGCCCCACCGTACGGCCGCCGTTCTCCACGAGGTAGTTCAGCAGCTCGAACTCCTTGTAGGTGAGGTTCAACCCCTCGCCGTCCAGCATCACCTCGCGGCGGGCCAGGTCGATCAGGACTCCGGGCTGACGGGTGGAGACGGGTGCGGGCGCCTGCAGCAGGTCCGGCCGGGTGCCCTGCTGGATGGTGGGATCACCCAGCACCTGGCGGACGACCTCCAGGTCGGCCCCGGGGGCGCCGGCCGGGGCGATGGCCACGGCCGCCGCGGACTGCGAGCCCGGGACCAGGGACTCCACGTAGTGGCGCAGCTCGTTGGCCAGCCGCGTCAGGGAGGTCCCGGCCGCCGAGGCCGCGGACTCGTCCATCCCCACGTAGATCACGAAGCCCCGCGCCTCCGTCTCGGTGGCCACGGCCTGGGGGCCGGGAATGCCGTTGGGGGCCAGCACCGGCGTCGGAGCGGTCTGGGGCTCGGCGTCCCGCGCGACCGCGCCGGAGTCGCCGTGGTCCTGCACCGACTGCAGCGGACGGGTGTGGGGCATCCCATAGGTCCCGCCGTGCTCGCGGTAACTGCGGACGCGGGCTGCGCGGCGCTGGGCGTTGCGGACCGAGATGTGGACGTATCCCTGGGGGCTGGTGGTCATGTCGATGAATCCTTGCGTCGATCTCCTCGTCGGCGTGGAGCCAGCAGGTCGGACCGGATCACGGTCGTCCCCGCCCGCCGCACACCGGCCAGGAGCCGGCCTGGTCGCACCGCCGACGCCATCGCCGGGCGGACTGGGCCTCAGGGAGGCCGACCAGGTCGCGGAACTTCATGTGACAACCCTGAAGCGTCACAATCCGTTCT
>NZ_DAOMPX010000099.1:3557-5105 GCF_035445025.1 Citricoccus sp.
GGGACGATGTAGGACTGCTCGTTCAGGCGCTCGTCGACGGCCGCCAGGTAGATGTCCACGTCGACGTCGGCCAGCTCGCCCTCCAGTCGCGCGATGCCCTCGGGCGCGCCCAGGAGGCAGATGCAGGTCACCCGGCGCGCCTTGCGGGCGTACATGAACCGGACCGCCTCGGCCAGCGTCCCGCCCGTGGCCAGCATGGGGTCCAGGATGAACACGTGCCGGTCCGTCAGGTCGGCCGGCAGTCGCTCCGCGTAGGTGACGATGTCCAGGGTCTCCTCGTTCCGGGCCATCCCCAGGAAGCCGACCTCCGCCGTCGGCGCCATCCGGACCATGCCCTCGAGCATCCCGAGGCCGGCGCGCAGGATCGGCACCACCAGCGGCGTGGGCCGCGCCAGCCGGACCCCGGTGGTGGTGGCGACGGGGGTCTCGATCCGGACGGGCTCCACCGCGACGTCCCGCGTGGCCTCGTAGGCCAGCAGCATGACCAGTTCCTCGGTCAGCTGCCGGAAGATCATGGACGGGGTGTCCCGCTTCCTGAGGACCGTGAGCTTGTGGGCTACCAGCGGGTGTTCGACGAGCTGTACGCGCATGGTGCCAACCCTACAGAAGGGAGGGGCCGCACCCCTCCGGATAGGCTCAGTCACCATGCATCCCGAGCACGATTCCTGGATGGCGCTGGCCCTGGGCGAGGCCCGCCGCGCCACGGACACCGGTGACGTGCCGATCGGTGCGGTGGTCCTGGGCCCGGACGGGACCGTGCTCGGCACCGGTCGCAATGAGCGGGAGGCGAGCGGGGACCCCACCGCCCACGCGGAGGTGCTGGCCCTGCGGACCGCGGCCGCCGCGCGTCGGGACTCCGGGCACGACGACGGGTGGCGGTTGGAGGACTGCACCCTCGTGGTCACCCTGGAGCCCTGCGCCATGTGCGCCGGGGCGATCGTCCTGGCCCGCGTCCCCCGACTGGTCTTCGGCGCGTGGGACCCCAAGGCCGGGGCCTGCGGATCCGTGTTCGACGTCGTCCGCGAGCCGCGGCTGAACCACTGGGTCGAGGTGTTTCCCGGCATCCGCGAGCAGGAGTGCGCGGAGGTGCTGACAGGGTTCTTCCGCGCGCACCGGGGCTGAACCGGAGCTGAGGGCCGCGGGCCGGACGCGGCCCGCCGGACCCGCAGGAGCGGCGCTCCCGGAGCGTTGACCGGTGACTGGCGCCGGGGAAGAATTCACTGCACGGCCGGCCCGTCCGGGACCGGCACCGAACCGGAAGCTGGTCCGTCATGACTGGACCCCGACTCTCTCCCGAGGCGTTGCGCGCCCTGTCCTCAGCGGTACGCGGCACGGTGATCGGACCCGAGGACGCGTTGTACGACGACGCGCGGAGGGTGTGGAACGCGATGATCGACCGGCACCCCGCGGTGGTGGTCCGCGCCGGTGACGTGTCCGACGTCGCCCCCAGCCTGGAGTTCGCCGGGCGCCACGGGCTGCCCGTCGCGCTGCGGGGTGGCGGCCACAGCGTGGCCGGCTACGGCACCGTGGACGACGGACTGGTGCTGG
>NZ_DAOMPX010000100.1:0-5028 GCF_035445025.1 Citricoccus sp.
TGGAGGTCCTGGGCCCGGGCCACCGCTACACCACCGGTGCCGTCGCCCTGCCCGGCCGCGTGGGAGACCGGGACGTGACCCACGTGGTGCTCGACGCCGGCGGCGACGTGCTGCTCGGCACGGGGAGCAACGCGACGTCCGTCGACGGACGGGCCGGCCTCGGGACGCTGGCCCGGCAGGCCGCCGAGGAACTCGCCACGCGCGGCACCTCCGGGACGGTGACCGTTCGCCTGGACGACTCCGGGTACACGGGCCCGGAGGCCTCCCCGGACTGGAGCCCGGACATCGTCCCCTCGGGCAACGTCTCCGCCGTGCAGCCGATCGCCACTCACGGCGGGCGCCCCGCCGCGGGCACCGGCACCAACCGCCTGCACGACCCGGCGCTGTACGCGGCCGAGGTCTTCCGCGACCACCTCGCCCGCCACGCCCGGGACCTGGACGTCGGGATCCGGGTGTCCGACTCCGTCCGGCGCCTGTCCCTGAAGGGGCGCGGGAGCGAGCTGGCGAGCGTGACGTCGGCCACCGTGGCCCAGCAGGTGACCCACATGCTCAAGACCTCGGACAACCAGGTGGCCGAGGCCACCGGCCGCAACCTGGCTCTGGCCGCCGGTGAGGACGGCAGTTTCGACGGCGCCTCCCGGGCCATCGAGGAGGCCGTGTCCGGGCTGGGGGTGGACACGGCCGGTCTGGACCTCGTGGACGCCTCGGGGCTCTCCGGCAGGAACCGGGTCTCCCCCCTCCAGTTGACCGGGTCGCTCGGGATCGCCACCGGGGATCCCGGGCTGGAGGCAGCGGCCACCGGACTGCCGGTGGCCGGCAAGGAGGGCACCCTCGAGCACCGGATGGTCGGCACACCGGCCCAGGACGTGGTCCGGGCGAAGACCGGGACGCTCAGCTCGGTGGCGTCGCTGACCGGCACGGTGAGGACCGCGGACGAGAGGCAGCTGGTGTTCAGCTTCATCGCCAACGACCAGCCGGGCGTCCTGACCGACGCCCGCTTCGCGGTGGACCGCGCCGCGGCGCTGCTGGCCGGCTGCGGATGCCGCGCTGACGCGGCCGACCCGGGGCCGTAGTGGCATGGGCCAGGTGATCGCGGGCCGGTTCGAACTGGCCGACCACATCGCCTCCGGGGGGTCCGGGTCGATCTGGGCCGCATGGGACCGGCGCCGCGAGCAGTGGTGCGCGGCGAAGGTGCTGCGGCACAAGGACTCCGGTGAGCTGCTGCGCTTCGTGCGCGAGCAGGGCATCCAGCTCGACCACCACCACCTGGCCACGCCCTACGGCTGGGCGGCCGAGGACGCGGACGTGGCGATCTCGATGCCGCTGGTGGCCGGCGGCACCCTGGAGACCGCGCTGGGCGATCACGGCGCGTTCTCCTCCGCCCTCGCGGCACGGATGCTGCTGCAACTGCTGGACGCCCTGGACCACGTGCACCACGCCGGCTGGATCCACCGGGACGTCAAGCCGGCGAACATCCTGCTGGAACCCACGGGGGAGGGCATGCCGCACCTGCGGCTGGGCGACTTCGGGATCGCCGTGCGGGAGGACGATCCGCGGTTCACCACCCTCGGGTGGGTGAACGGCACTCCCGGCTACCTGGCCCCCGAGGCGATGGACCTCGCGGCCCCGGCGCCCGCGCAGGACCTGTACGCGGCCGGCGTGGTGGCCCTGCGGATGCTGGATCCCACCGTGCGGGGTGAACGGGGGCTGGAGGCCGCCGCCCTGGACCCGCGCCGGACGCTGGCCCGGATCGAGGGCGTCGATCCCCGACTCGCCTCCGTGGTGGCCGGGTTGCTCGACGAGGACCCGGGCGACCGCGTCGCGGCCGCCGAACGGGCCCCACGCACCCTCGACGTCCTCGCCACCCCGCAGACGGGGACCGGCGGGTACCTCACGGCCGCGGGCGAGCCGTTCGCGGTGTTCCGCCAGGTCGAGGCCGGTGGGACGACCGGGATCACCGCGGACCGGGCCGGGTTCGGTGGGACGGGGATCCCCGCGGACGGGGTCGGCGTCGGCCGGCCCGCGGATGCGGCCCCGGGACCGGGCCCGACGGCGGCTCCCGGGCCGTCCGCGGACACCGCGCCCCGGGTGCCCGCGCCACCGGTCAGGACCCCACGGGTCGGCAGCCCGCGGTCGACGGGCCAGGCGGCGGAGGCCGGCGAGGATGGCGGGGACCGCGGCCGGGGTGTCGGCGCCCTCCTGCCGTGGACCATGGTGCTGCTGGGGATCGTGGCCCTCGTGGTGGCCGCCGTCCTGCTCCGGCCGGACGGCGGGCGCGCGGGGCCCGGGGCCGAGCAGGACACGGGAACCGATCAGGGTGCCGTGGCGGAGCCGACGTCACGGGGCACCGGCACCGCACCCTCGGCGAGGTCCTCCCCGGCCTCCGCCCCGGAGCCGACGTCACGGGGCACCGGCACCGCACCCTCCGGGAGGTCCTCCCCGGCCTCCGCCCCGGAGTCCCCGGCGCCGTCGGGACGGTCCGGGACGCCGGTCATCACCAGTTCCGTCCGTGCCGGGGACGACTGCACCGCCCTGGAACGCGGACTGGTGGTCACCGGTGCCGACGGCCGGCGGCTGGTGTGCGTGGAGGACACCGGGGGCCTGGTCTGGGAGGCCGACGACTGATCGGCAGGTCCGGCCGGGGCCGCGGTCACCCGGAACCCCCGGCGGGACCTGGCGCTCAGGGGTCCGGGACGCCCAGGGCCTGACGTTCAGGAACCGCCCGCCCTCAGGCGCTGCGCCGGCGCAGCAGCAGCCACGCGACGCCGGTCAGCACGGCGCCCAGCCCGACCCCGCCCAGCAGTGCACCGAGCTCGGTGCCGGACGGGAGCCACCCGCCGTCCCGGGCGCTCGCGGCCTGGGCGTCCTCGCCGTCCGGGGAGCCACCGGCGGCGAGGGTCTGCTCGTCCTGGGCCGCCGCCAGCCACTCGGTCGCACCGGTGGGCTCGCCCGAGAGGGACACGGCCAGCTCGTAGCGGAACGGCTCGGTCCCCTCCCGGCCCCCACGGGCCTCGGAGCCGGTGACCACGATGTAGTAGTCGCCGGCGAACCGCAGGGCGCCGTAGGAGTAGGAGCCGTAATTGTCCGCGCTCACCGGCACGGCGGTGGACCGGGTGAGGGTGGCCCCGTTGTCCGTGTAGGAGATGCCCTGGTCCCCCAGCATCCGGGGGTCCCCCAGCAGGGGGTCGTGGGCCGCGGTCCGGATCTCGCGGACGCGGGACTGCTGGTTGTTGCCGGACGAGAGGCGGTAGCTCAGGCGCTGGCCGTACTCGACCGGGATCCGGAAGTAGGCCGCCTCCCGGGGCTGCAGCTCGGCGGAGAAGACCTGGTCCGCGGTGATCTCGGTGGCCGTGCCGAACGACCGCCCGCCGGTGACGGGCGTCGCCTCGCCGGTGACCGTCACGGACTCCGGCGGGAGGTCCTCCGAGGGAGCCTCGGCCAGCCCGGACTCGTCCACCGGGGGCTCCACCCAGAACCGCAGTTCCACGGCCACGGGGTCGTCCGCCAGCCACTCACCGCTCCGGCTCACCTGGGCCACGACCACGCCGGACTCATCCTCGAAGCATCCGTAGGAGCCTGCCTCCATGGGATCCGTGGCCGTCTTGGCCACCGGCACCTCACCGGTCGTCATCGAGACGTTGTCCGCGACCGGGGGCCCGCACCGCTCGCCCTGCAGGTTCACGAACTCCACGGTGAGCTCGGCCCAGTCGGTGCCGCGCGCGTCGGCGTGGGGGTCGGCGGCCAGGACGGCCGCGGCATGGGCCCGCTCTCCCTCCTGGAGCGCAGGCAACCGGTAGAACCGGGTCGAGGCCGTCGGCGAGGAGGCCTCCTCACTGGTCTGCAGGGTGTCCCGGTAGAGGCCGGGTTCCACCTCGACCGCGCCGGCCAGGCTCTCCCCGCCCGTGACCTCGGTGCCCGAGGGTTGGTACGGGGTGGCCCGGGCGGCGGGCGCGGAGCCCTCCCCGGTGCCGGCAGTCGGCGTGGCGGCCAGCACCGGAGCGCCGGCCCAGGCCGTGAGGGCCAGGGTGAGGCCGAGGGCGGCCAGCGTGCGGGGGGGACGGTTGCTGGTGCTCATCACCGCGGTCCTTCCTGATCGGTGCCGTAGCGGTCGGTGGGGTACTGGCTGCCGGGTGCGGGGGACGCGGGGTGCTGCTGCGTGGTGGCCGGAGCCGCCACGGGCCGCCGTCGGGTCAGGACCAGGGCCGCGGCGCCGATGAGAGCACTGCCGGCGAGGCCGGCGAGGAACCACGGCCAGGGGTTGTCCCCGGCCGGCTCGGTCAGCCCGGTGGCGGTGGCCTTTGCCCCGCCACCACCCTCGTCCGGTTCTCCGGCCGGCGTGGCGCCCGCGGTGGCCTCGCCGGCCTCCGCGTCGTCCTGCTCTCCCGCGTCCTGCTCGGAGTCCGGATCGACCACCCGGCCCGCCCCGGGCTCGGCGATGAGGGGGCCGTCCTGCTCCTGGCCCGTCACCTCGAGCGCCAGCTCATAGGGGAAGGGCTCCCGGTTGCGGTCATCGCTGTACTTGTCCGCGGAGACGACCACGTAGTAGTCACCGGAGAGGTAGGCGTCCTGGCCGTAGACGCCGTCGTGATTGTCCATGCTGACGGAGACCGGCATGTTCAGCGTGGCGGTCTGGCCCGCCGGGCGACGGTGCAGGCGCCGGTCACCCTTCATCGTGACGGGCCCGCGGACGCTGGAGAACACGCTGACGTCCACGGAATCAGGTCCGGCGCCCTCCGAGGCGCCGTTGGCGGCACGGACGTTCAGCCGCTGCCCGTAGCCCACGTGCACCCGGTAGTAGCGCGCCTCGTTCGGCATGACCGAGTCGGAGAGCACCGTCCGGTTCTCGACCTCGACGGCCTCGTTGAAGCTGCCGCCACCGGCGACCGCGGCGGCCGCGCCGGACAGGGTCACCGACCGGGGGGCCTCGTCCTCGTCCGCGTGGGGACCGAGCGTGCTCTCGTCCACGGCCGGCTCGACCACGAACTTGAGCTCCACCGGCATCGGCTCCTCCGCCTGGTGCTCGCCGAA
>NZ_DAOMPX010000101.1:0-4881 GCF_035445025.1 Citricoccus sp.
GTTCCGTCCCCGGAGAAGAAGCGCAGCGCCGGTCCCGGGAGGTTGATCGTACCGAGCCGTGGGTGCTCGACGTCGAGGACCAGTCCCTGTGAGCGGACCTGGTCCCACGAGTAGACCTCCTGCAGGTCCCGCACCTTGCCGGCGGGGATGCCGAGCCCGTCGAGCTTCTCCAGCAGGGCCTCGGGGTCGTACTCCGCGAAGGCCCGCTCCACCTCCGCGATGAGCTGGTCGCGATGGGCCACCCGGTCTGCGTTGGCGGCCAGGTCCGCGCGGTCCGGATCGAGCCCGAAGCCCTCCGCGAAGGCACGCCACAGCCGCTGGCTGCCCACGCTGATCTGGACCCGCCCGCCCCGGCACCGGAACAGCCCGTAGGGGGCGATCGAGGGATGATGGTTGCCCTGCGCCCGGGGCAGCTCGCCGGCCACCGTGGCCCGGGTGCCCTGGAAGGCGTGCACGCCGACCACGGAGGAGAGCAGGGAGGTGCGGACCACGGACCCCCGGTCCGTCCGGTGCCGCTCGTTCAGCGCCGAGACGACGCCGAAGGCCCCGTTCATGCCGGCCAGCAGGTCGGCGATGGGCACGCCGACCCGTTGCGGGTCATCGGGCGAGGAGCCCGTCAGCGACATCAACCCGGCCTCCCCCTGCACGATCTGGTCGTAACCGCTGCGGGACGCCTCCGGCCCGTCATGGCCGAACCCCGATATGGACAGGACGACCAGGCGCGGGTTCAGCTCGTGCAGCCGGTCGACGGGGAAGCCGAGCCGGTCCAGCACTCCCGGGCGGAAGTTCTCGATCAGCACGTCGGCCCGTACCACGAGCCGTTCCAGCACCTCTCGGCCGTCCTCGGACTTCAGGTCGAGGGCGACGGACTCTTTGTTGCGATTGCAGCAGAGGTAGTACGTGGAGATGGGATCGTCCTCCGGGCCCACGAACGGAGGCCCCCAGCCACGGGTGTCGTCCCCGGTCCCCGGGGTCTCGATCTTGATCACCCGCGCGCCCAGGTCCCCCAGCATCATGGCCGCGTGGGGTCCCGCGAGGGCGCGGGAGAGGTCGACGACAAGGGTTCCGGCCAGCGGGCCGGTGGTCTCAGTGGTCTCAGTGGTCTCAGTGGTCATGGTCGCCTCACAGCCATCCCGGCAGCACCATGGCCGCCCAGGCGAGCAGGGGGCCCACCACCACGACGATCGCCGCGTAGACCAGGATCTTCTTGTAGAACGCCTCCCGGTCCACGTCCTCCGGGGCATTGGCCAGCACGAGCGCACCGTTCGTGGAGAACGGGGAGACGTCCACGATCGTGGAGGCCACGGCCAGTGCGCAGATCAGTCCGGTGGCACCGATCTCCCCGGCCTGCAGGAACGGCACGGCCAGCGGGATCAGGGCCGCCAGGATGGCGGTGGAGGAGGCGAACGCGGAGACGACGGCGCCGATGTAGCAGATCAGCAGGGCCGCGAGCAGCGGGACGCCCAGGCTCCCGACGGCGTTGGAGACGTACTCGATGGTGCCGGCCTCCTGCAGCACGCCCACGAAGGTGAGCATGCCGCCCAGCAGCAGGACCGTCGACCAGTCGATCTTGTTGACCGCGCCCTTCTGGGCCTGGGGCGAGATGAGCGCCAACAGGACGGCGACGGTGATGGCGACGAATCCGACGTCGATCCCGAAGCCGAGGGCGACCACGGCCAGGACCGCCAGGCCCACGAGGGTGGCGACCTGCGGGAAGCTGATCCGCACCTTCTCCACGGTCGGCGCCGCGGTGGAACCCGCCGGATCGGACGGGCCGTACATGCCGGAGCCGAAGCCCTTGAAGTCGACGTCCCGGTTCTCCGCGTTCGCCTTGACCATCGCACTGCGGGACAACCGGGCCTCGGCGGCGCGCTCGACGAAGTCCTCCGCGCGGGATGACAGCAGCCCCCGGCCGCCCAGCGCGAGGAAGAGGACCACGGCGATGAGGAAGTTGAAGATCAGGCTCGACAGGAAGACGGCCAGGGGGCTGACCTCCAGGCCGGCCGCGTCCACGATGCCGTTGACGGTGACGCCGTACACCGCGATCGGTGAGAATCCGCCGCCCTGGGCACCGTGGATCACCATCATGCCCATCATCAGCGGGGAGATCCGGTACTTGTTGGCGAAGTTCAGGGCGACCGGGGCGATGATGGCCACGGCCGCGGGAGACAGCGCGCCGACCGCGGTGATCACGGCGGTGATGCCGAACATGATCCACGGGATGAGGGCCACCTTGCTGCCCACCACCCGGACCGCGGCATTGACGAGCACGTCCACGGTGCCGTTCTTCTGGGCGATCGCGAACAGGTAGGTGACCCCGACGATGGTGAGGAACAGCCCGCCCGGGAACGAGGCCAGGATGTCACTGGTCTCCATCCCCAGGATGATGAATCCCAGGACGAACGCGCCCACGAAGGCGAGGGCGCCCATGTTGACCGGGAGAACCGTGGCGATGATGAACATCGCCACCAGGATGAGGATGGATAGCATTTCTGGGCCCATGACTGGTCCTTCGGTGGATGGTCCGGAAGTTCGACGAGAGGTACTGTGATACCGCTCACAGTGGACTAGCCAATAGGACACTGTGCCACTATGTCAACCACTGAATACGATGAGGGCACAGCACGCCCCGCCACCCGACCCCCGTACGGGCCTGCCTGAGAGGTGTTCCATGACCGGACCGTCCCGCATCGACCGCAGTGACAGGCCCCGCCTGTACCAGCAGGTCGTCGAACGGATCGTCGCCCATGTCCTCGACTCCGGCATGGAGGCCGGAAGCCGGTTGCCCCCGGAGCGAGACCTCGCGGAGCAGCTGGGCGTCTCCCGGGCCACCGTGGCGCAGGCCCTGGTGGCCCTGGAGGTCCTCGGCGTCATCGGCGTCCACCACGGCTCCGGGGCCACCCTCCTGGTCCGGCCGACAACCGCGGAGATCCTGCACGACGTCCAGGAGCACGAGGCCCGCCTGCCGGACATCGTGGATGCCCGGCTGGCGATCGAGCCACGGCTCGCGGCCCTGGCCGCCGAGCGGCGGACGGACGAGGACGTGGAGCGGATCGCGGCCTCCATCGACCGCATGCGCCGGGACATCGACAGCGGGGACCGGGGACTGTCCGGGGACGAGATGTTCCACGAGGCCGTCACCCGGGCCGCGCGCTCGAACCTGCTGGCCCGCATGATGCAACAGCTCGCCGACCAGATCCGCGAGACGAGGCTCGAGTCGCTGAGCCAGTCCGGGAGGCCCGAGAGGTCCCTGGCCGGCCACGTCCAGATCTTCGAGGCCATCCGGGACGGCAGGCCCGACGAGGCGGAGCGCGCGATGGTCGCCCACCTCAAGCTGGTGTCCGACCTGCCCGTACTGGACGAGCACCACTGAATCTCGCCGGCGGCGCCTCAGGGCATGGCAGGGCCCCGGGTAGTCCGGCTGCGTGAGGGGAACGCATTCTGCCGGGCCCGGGGCCCTCTGTCATCACTCGCACCTTGATGAGGTGGCTCCAGCCTAGGAAGCGGACGTGGGAATGGGCCGGGCACCAGCTGGGAGGTTGCTGGGACCGGTGTGGTCGGTCGCGTCCGCCTCAGACGGCCGCCTCCTCCGGGGCGGGAACGGGGTGGGGAGGTCTCGGCTCGCGGAGCGTGCGCAGGAAGAGCCAGCCGACGGCGGGCAGCACGATCAGTGGCATCAGCGCGGTCTGCAGGGTGGTGGCATCCGCCAGGGCGCCGATGAACGGAGCGGCGATGCCGCCGACGCTGACCGTGAGCCCGAGGGTCACCCCGCTCGCCGTGCCGGTGCGCCGCGGGAGGTAGTCCTGTCCCAGCGTGATGTGCAGGGAGAAGGGCACGTAGAGGCCCGCAGAGGTCAACACGATGAAGGCGTACATGGCCGGCCCCGGCACGAGGACCGTCCCGGCCACGGCGAGAACGGTGAGGGCGTAGGACCAGCGCACGATCCGCACGCGCGCCCAGCGGTTGGCGAGGTGACCGCCGATGACGGTGCCGAACGCACCGCCCAGGTAGAGCAGGAAGAGGGCGAGGGTCCCGGCGAACGGGGTGCCGTCGCCGCGCTCGGCCGCGTAGAGCGAGATGAAGGCGGACAGGCCGATGAACACGATCGAGCGGCAGACGATGGCCCCGGTCAGCCGGAGGAACGACCCCCAGTCGTTCTCCGGCCCGGCCCCGGCCTGGCCCCGGCCCGGCGCGACCGGTGCGGGGATCCCGCGCAGCGCCGCAAGGCACAGGACCACGCCCGCGAGCGCCGGGACCACCAGCAGCGGGGACGCCCCGAGGCCGCCTATCGCGATGACGCCGGCCACGAGCAGGGGTGCCGCGGCGAAGCCGACGTTGCCGCCCAGGGAGAACCAGCCCATCCGCGAGTGGGTGCCCCCGCTGGCGGCCCGCGCCACCTGCGCGGCCGGAGGGTGGTACGCGGCCACGCCGATCCCGGAGACGGCGACCACGATCAGGGTGACCGGGTAGTTGTCGCTCACGCCCACCAGCGCGATGCCCGCCCCCGCCGTCAGGGTCGAGACCGGCAGGAGCCAGCGCATCGGACGCTTGTCGACCAGCACCCCGAACAGGGGCTGGACCACCGAGGAGAGCAGGGACGCGGCGAGGACGATGGCCGAGGCGGCCGCGTAGGAGTACTCGCGTTCCGCCACGAAGAACGGCACCAGGGCGGCGACGGCACCCTGGTAGATGTCGACGAACGAGTGGCCGAACGCCAGGAGCGTGATCGGGCCCCGACCGGCGGTGGGACGACTGGGCGGCATGGCTCCATGATGACTCATCCCGGAAGGCGCCGTCGTGGCGGACCCTGCGGACGGGTCCGCGGACCGTCAGCCGAGGATGTCGGTCCGGCGGTTGGCCAGCACGGGCAGGAAGGACCGG
>NZ_DAOMPX010000102.1:0-2988 GCF_035445025.1 Citricoccus sp.
ACCTGCAGGTGTTCCTCACCAACCCGTCCACCACCAGTACCGGCACGCTCACCTGGACGCCGGGCAACACCCGGGAACTGCGCGACGTCTCCGGCTACCGCACGCTCCGCCAGGTCGTCCTCGCCTCCCACCACCGGGAGACGGTCACCGGGGAGTCCGCCGGGCAGCCGCGCAGCCACGACGAGGCCTACACCTCGATCGGCCTGGGCGTACGCGCCCGGCTGCCGTTCCGCGTCTTCCAGCTCGAGGGCCCCGGTGGCGGTTCCCGGCTGGTCGTCGACGTCGCCCATCGCTGGTGACGCACCCTCGGCCCCGCAGGGGCCGGCCCACACCCCGCGGGCCACGACTCCGGAAAGATCCACCAAAGACAGACCCACCACGGACAGAGAAGGACACCGTCATGAAGAAGCCGTTCGCCGCAGCAGCCACCGCCGCCCTGGCCGTCGGGCTGGGACTGGGCCTGGGGGTCACGGCCCCACCGCCGGCCACCGCGGCCCCCTACTGCGGCATCACGTGGGGATCCGCGGCCAAGACCCGGGCCATCGAGTCCACCGCCCAGATCACCGGCGTCCGCACCGGACGCCACACCTGCTTCGACCGGATGGTCGTGGACCTGCGGTACAAGGTCAAGGGCTATGACGTCCGCTACGGCCGCGTCTACACCGAGGGACAGGGCGAGTACGTCCCGCTCACCGGCACGGACATCCGGATCATCGTCAAGGCCCGGACCTACACGGACTCCGGGCGGGCCACCTATGCCCCGGCCGACTGGGACCATGTGGCGGACGTGGACGGCTACCGGACCTTCCGGCAGGTCGCCTATGCCGGCAGCTTCGAGGGCCAGACCACCTTCGGGCTGGGCGTGCGTGCCCGGCTCCCCATGCGCGTGATGATCCTGGACGGTCCCGGCACGGGCTCGCGCCTGGTGATCGACGTGGCGCACCGGTGGTGATGCCCGCGGATCCCCGACGATGACGGCGTGGCACGGACCGTTTCCCACGCTAGCCTCGGACCATGCTCCAGGGATTCAAGGAATTCATCATGAAGGGCAACGTGCTCGATCTGGCCGTTGCCGTCATCATCGGTGCCGCCTTCGGCGCCGTCGTCACCGCACTCGTCGACTCGGTCCTGATGCCGTTCATCTCCGGACTGGTCGGTTCACCCAACTTCGATTCCTTCGCCGTGGTCACCTTCAACGGCAATGACATCAAGTTCGGCGTCCTGCTCACCACCATCGTCAACTTCCTGCTCGTGGCCGGCGCGGTCTACTTCGTCATCATCATGCCGATGAACAAGATCGTGGAGGCCCGAAACCGCAAGCTGGGCATCACCCCGGCCGCCGAGGAGGTCCCAGAGGACGTCAAGCTCCTCACCGAGATCCGCGACGCCCTGACCTCACCCACGGGCGCGACCGGTCGCCGCGCCCACACGGAGGGCATCGCGGACACCCCGCCGTCCTGATCCCGCCCGGCCGACCTGAGCCACAGCGCCGGCCGTCCCTTCGACCCCGTTCCTCCTCCATCCGGCCCACCCCGCACCGTCCCGATACACCCCTGATACCTCTCGTCCCTCCCCCGGACCCGGGAGCGCCGCAGGCACCTGCGGCGCTCCCGGCGTCTGACAAGGCCGTTGGTCACAGGTTCCGCACAGGCGTGACCTACGGGAGACCTAGACGCCGGTGGTGGTCTGGTACCTGCACCAGATCACGCGACGATCCCGCCCCCGGGGGAGTCGCCTCACGGACGAGGAACACCGATGAGCACGCATGAGGCATCCCAGGACGCCGCTGTCTCCCCCCTGGCACCCCCCGCACCCCGGCGCACCGGACGGCTGATCGGGATCGACGCTGCCCGCGGCCTGGCGCTGATCGGGCTGATCGCCATCCACATCTTCCCGGACGAGACCGACGCCGGTGATCCCACCCTGGCCTGGAACCTGTTCTCCGGTGACTCGGCCGCGCTGTTCGCCCTCCTGGCCGGCGTCGGACTGGCCTTCAGCACCGGCGGGGCCACCCCGCACCGGGGACGGCAACTCGCCGCGGACCGTCTGGGCCTCGTGGCCCGGGCCCTGGTGATCGGCGCCATCGGCCTGGTGATCTCGGCCATCCTGCCCTGGGACCCGCCGGCGAACAACATCCTGACCTACTACGCCGTGTTCTTCCTGCTGACGATCCCGTTCCTGCACCTGCGGACCCGCGCGCTCTTCCTCAGTGCCGCCGCCTTCGCCGTCATCTTCCCCATCCTGCTCCAGCAAGTGGGACCGGAGCTGCCCGAGTCCTCCGCCTGGAACCACACCGTGGTCAACCTGGTCACCGAGCCCCTCGGCACCGTCTCGGAGTTGCTGCTGACCGGCAACTACCCCGCCCTGGCGTACATGACCTACCTGCTGGTGGGCCTCGGTCTCGGCCGACTGAACCTGCGCAGCACGCGCGTCCAGGCCATGATCGCCGGTGCCGGCGCCGCGCTGGCCGCCCTGTCCCACCTGCTGTCCGCCCTCCTGCTGGGCCCCGCCGGGGGGTACAACGCGCTCCTGGCCGCCTCGGACATGTCGGAGGATGAGCTGGACTGGACCCTGACCTTCGGCAGCGAGGAGATCCCGGACACCTCTGCCTGGTGGCTGGCCGTGGACACTCCTCACGCCAACACGACCCTGGCCATCGGAGCCAGCCTGGGCCTGGGACTGCTCGTGACCGGACTGTTCCTGCTCCTCGCCGAGCGGACCGGCCGGGTGCTGATGCCGCTGGCGGCCATGGGCTCGATGACCCTGACCCTGTACTCGGCGCACCTGATCGCCCTGGCCCCGGAGCTCCACTACGACGATCCCGTCCTCTGGTTCGTCCTGCACCTCGCCGCGGCCGCCGCCTTCGCCTGGTACTGGCACCGCAGGTTCGGCCAGGGACCCCTGGAGAAGGGGGTGGCGACCGTCGCCCGCAGGACCCGTCAGCTGGTCCTGGACCGGGAACCCGGATCCGTCGCCGCCGGGACGGCC
>NZ_DAOMPX010000102.1:3088-4793 GCF_035445025.1 Citricoccus sp.
GGCCTGACCGGGGCCTGATGAGGTCACGGCAGTGTCAGGGACCGATGCAGGGGATCCAGTCGCGGTCCGGGTCCTCGCAGGTCGGCAGGGTCATGGCGAAGAGGACCATGACGATCATGACCGCCCCGGCGGCCAGGACGCCCAGGAACAGCAGCACCTTGCTGAGGCGCGGGGTGGCCTCCTCCGGCGACAGCTCCTCGGACACCGCCTCCTCGAGGTCACGGTCCTCCCCGGACGGATCCCCGTCCGGTGCGGTCGGTTCCTGCTCGGTGGTCATGCCCTGCTCATACCCGGCGCCGGGGCCGCTCAGGACAGGGCGAGTTCGCGCTTGACGATGGTGGCCAGGTCCTCGGCCTCGCGGCGGGCGACGTCCTCGTGCTCGGCCTCCACCATCACCCGGACCACGGGCTCGGTGCCCGAGGGGCGCAGCAGCACGCGGCCGGAGGCACCCAGGCGGGCCTCGGCGTCGGCGACGGCGGCCTGGACCTCGGCGTCCAGGCCCGTGCGGGACTTGTCCACGCCCTTGACGTTGACCAGCACCTGCGGCATCCGCTGCATGACCTGGGCGAGCTCGGCGAGCGTCTTGCCGGTGGCGGCGAGCCGGGCCCCGAGCTGCAGGCCGGTGAGCACCCCGTCCCCGGTGGTGGCGTAGTCGGCGAAGATGACGTGGCCGGACTGCTCGCCGCCCAGGGAGTAGGACCCGTGCTTCATCCCGGCCAGCACGTACCGGTCGCCCACCTTGGTCTCCACCAGGCGCACGCCCTCGCGCTGCATGGCCAGCTTCAGCCCCAGGTTGCTCATGACGGTGACCACCAGGGTGTCGTCCTTGAGCCGGCCGGCCTCCTTGAGGGCCACGGCCATGATGCCCATGATCTGGTCCCCGTCCACCACGGTGCCGGTGGCGTCCACGGCCAGGCACCGGTCGGCGTCGCCGTCATGGGCGATGCCGAAGTCCGCCCCGTGCTCGATCACGGCCTGCTGCAGGTTCTGCAGGTGCGTGGAGCCGTAGCCGTCGTTGATGTTGATCCCGTCCGGATCGGCACCGATCACCACGATGTCCGCGCCGGCGTCCTTGAACGCCTGCGGGGAGCAGCCGGCCGCGGCGCCGTGGGCGCAGTCCAGCACGACCTTCAGCCCGTCCAGCCGGTTCGGCAGGGACTTCAGCAGGTGGATCACGTACCGGTCCTCGGCGTCCGCGAACCGCTGGATCCGCCCGACGTCGGCCCCCGTGGGCCGCAGCGGGGCGCGGTCCATCTGCCGGACGATCGCGTCCTCCTGGTCGTCGGTGAGCTTCTCACCGCCGCGGGCCAGGAACTTGATGCCGTTGTCCGGGGCCGGGTTGTGCGAGGCGGAGATCATCACCCCGAAGTCCGCGTCCAGGTCCCCCACGAGGAAGGCCGCGGCCGGGGTGGGCAGCACGCCGGCGTCATAGACGTCGACGCCGGCGCTGGCCAGTCCCGCCTGCACGGCGGCGTTCAGGAACTCGCCGCTGATCCGGGGGTCCCGGGCCACCACCGCGGTCGGCCGTCGGCCGGCCGACACCTCGTGCCCGAGGACCGCGGCGGCGGCCTGGGACAGTTGCATTGCCAGTTCGACGGTCAGCTCTCCGTTGGCCAGGCCGCGGACGCCGTCAGTTCCGAATAATCTGCTCATCACGGTGGATTCTATGCCCCGGGAATGAGTTTTCCGTGTCATGTCGCTGTGG
>NZ_DAOMPX010000103.1:0-2528 GCF_035445025.1 Citricoccus sp.
GAGTACAGGATCACCGTCACCGGGCTGGAGACCAGGATGGACGGGTCCCCCTCGGACACGGTCAGCGCCCGGCGCAGCTCGGTCTCGGCCAGCGGGCCCAGCACCACGGCGATCAGCACGGGGGCCAGCGGGAACTGGTAGCGGCGCATGATGAACCCGAGCAGGCCCACGGCCAGCACCACCCACAGGTCCAGGGTGGCCGAGCTGATCGCGTACACGCCCAGCATGGACAGCACCGTGATCCCGGCGTACAGGTAGTGCCGCGGGATGTAGAGCATCTTGGCCCACAGCACCGCGAACTGCATGTTGAGGATGACCAGCACCACCAGGCCGATGAACAGCGAGGCCAGCAGGGTCCACACCAGGTCCCCGCTGCGCTCGAAGAGCAGTGGCCCGGGCTGCATGCCGTACTGCTGGAAGGCGGCCAGCATGATCGCCGCCGTCGCCGAGGTCGGCAGGCCCAGGGCCAGCAGGGCGCCCATCGCGGTGCCGGCAGTCGCGTTACCGGCGGCCTCCGGGGCGGCCACGCCCTTGATCGAGCCGACGGTGCCGAACTCGGCATCACCGCGGCGCTTGGCCAGCTTCTTCTCCGTTCCGTAGGCCAGGAACGTCGGGACCTCGGAGCCGCCGGCGGGGATGATGCCGAAGGGCACGCCGAACGCGGTGCCGCGCAGCCAGGCCGGCAGGGCCCGGCGGAAGTCCCTGCGGTCCAGGCGGGCCCGGCCGTTGGGCTCGATCTTCGTCGCGGACGGGTCCCGGTGGATCCTGCCGGCGATGTGCAGCACCTCGCCCAGGGCCAGCAGGCCCACGGTGATGACCACGATCGAGATGCCGTCGAACAGCTGGGGCAGACCCAGGGTGTAGCGCACGGTGCCCGAGGGCCCGTCCACGCCCACCATGGCCAGCACCAGGCCGATGCCCAGGGCGGCCACGCCCTTGATCACGGACTCGGAGACCACGGAGGAGATCGCCAGGAAGGCGAACACGGCCAGGGCGAAGTACTCGGCCGGGCCGAAGGCGGTGGCCATCTTCACCAGGGTGGGGGCGAAGAACACGACGAGCGTGGTGGCGATCAACCCGCCGATGAACGCTCCCACGGCGGCGGTGGCCAGGGCCTTGGCGGCCCGGCCGTCCTTGGCCATCCGGTGGCCCTCGAAGGTGGAGGCGATCGCCGAGGAGTTGCCCGGGGTGTTGAGCAGGATGCCCGCGGTGGAGTCACCGAACAGGCCGCCGAAGTAGACGCCGGCGAACATGATGAACGCCGCGGTGGGGTCCAGGGTGAAGGTGATCGGCAGCAGCAGCGCCACGGCCATGGCCGAGCCCAGCCCGGGCAGCACGCCCACGGCGGTGCCCAGGATGGCGCCGATGAACACCCACAGCAGGTTCATCGGGGTCAGCGCGGCACCGAACCCCTCGAAGAGCAGAGACAGCTGTTCCATGTCAGAGCAGTCCTTCCAGGAAGCCCGAGGGCAGGTTCAGTCCGAGGCCGGCATTGAAGGCCAGCTGGATGACGGCGGCGAACACCAGGGAGACCACCACGTCGAACCCGGGGCGCGTGCTGCCCAGGGCCTTGCAGACGATCCAGAACAGTCCGGCGGCGGAGAACACCCAGCCCAGCACCGGCAGCACCAGGATGAACAGGGCGATGCCGCCGACCACGAGCCCGACGGTTTTCCAGTCGGTGTAGGTCTTCCAGTCCTTGGGGAGTTTGGCGTCCGGGTTCTGCCCGGCGATCCGCCGGCGCCCCTTCTCGGAGGCGTGGGCCAGGTCGCCCAGCAGGTCCGAGGAGACGTCCGCGTTCTCCGCGTCGTCCGTGGGGTCCGGCAGCCGCGGGGTGCGCAGGACCTGGACGGCGTGGACCACGGCCACCGCGTACAGCAGCACGCACACGATCGTCGGGAAGAACTGCGGTCCCGGCACCGAGGTGCCCAGCACCGTCATGGTCGCCGTCTCGTAGGCCAGCCAGGTGGCCAGGCCGGCCACCAGCACCGGCATGATCAGCTCGCTGCGCCCGGACCAGAAGGACCGGCGAGGCCGGGCACCGGGGGTGCGTGCCGGCGTCGGGCCCTGCGGGGTTCCCTCCGGCGTTCCCGACGCCGACGCCGCGCCCTCCGCGGTGCCGCCCCCGGTGCGCGGGGCGTACGTCTCGTCCGACAGGGACGAGGGCTTGATCTGCATGCTCACAGTCCGAGTCCTTCCACGATGTCTTCGGTGCGGGCGATCTCCTCGTCGAGGAAGGCCTCGAACTCCTCGCCCACCATGTAGCTGTCCGTCCAGGCGTTGCGCTGCAACGCGTCCTGCCACTGATCGGTCTGCCGGTACTCGGCCACGATGTCCTGCAGTTCCTGCAGTTGCTCGCCCTCCACGCCGGGGGCCGCGGCCAGGCCGCGCCAGTTCGCCATGACGGCGTCCACGCCCTGTTCGGTGAAGGTGGGCACGTCCACCCCGGGCAGGCGCTCCGCGGAGGAGACGGCCAGGGCCCGCAGCATGCCGGCGTCGATCTGGTCGGCCACCTCGTTGTAGCCGGA
>NZ_DAOMPX010000103.1:2628-4761 GCF_035445025.1 Citricoccus sp.
TGCTGGCGCTGCAGGTGGCGATCGTGCTGGTCACCGTGCTGGCCGTGGCCGCGGTGGTCCTGTTCGTCCAGGACCGGTACACCCGGGAGCTGGCCTTCGAGGAGGTGGACACCGTGGCCACCGCGATCGCCGCCAACCCGGAGGTCATCGACGACGTTAACGACCCGGACGCCGCGGCGAGCATCCAGCCGATCGCGCACCTGGCCGAGAGGTCCGCGGGAGTCTCCTTCGTCGTCGTGGTCAACCGGGAGGGGTTGCGGGTGGCGCACCCGGACCCGGAGCTGATCGGGCAACCGGTGTCCTCGGACCACGGACCCATCCTCAGCGGCGAGAGCTTCCGCGGGGTCGAGGAGGGACCGGTGGGGGTGACGCTGCGCTCCAAGGTGCCGATCTGGGACGGGGACACCGTGGTGGGCAGCGTGTCCGTGGGCATCCTGCAGTCCGAGATCCGGGCCGACCTGCTCGAGGTGGTGCTCGGCTTCGCGCCCTGGATCCTCGGTGCGGCGGCGCTGGGCACCGCGGTGGCGGCCTGGGCCTCGCGCTACGTGCGCCGGCGGATCTACGGGGCCGAACCGGAGGAGATGGCCGGGCTGCACCAGTCCCGCCAGGCCCTGCTGCACAGCGTGGGCGACGGCGTGGTGGGCGTGGACGAGCACGGCACCATCACCCTCGCCAACGACGAGGCCCGCCGGTTGCTCGGCGTCTCCGCGGACGTGGAAGGACAGCTGGCCGCCGAGGTGCTGGACGAGGACGTCGCCGCCATGCTCCTCTCCCCCGCCGCCGGCCCCGAGGCCACCGGGTTCGTCCTGGCCGGCGAGCGCATCCTGCTCGCCAAGGCCCGGCCCGTGCTGGTCGGCGGCAGACCGGTCGGACGGACGCTGACCCTGCAGGACCGAACCGAGCTCGAGTCCACCTTCCGCGAGCTCGAGGGCCAGCGCAGCATGACCGAGGCGCTGCGCTCCCAGACCCACGAGTTCTCCAACCGGCTGCACGTCATCTCCGGGCTGCTGTCCCTGGGCGAGGCGGCGGAGGCCGAGGAGTACGTCCGCTCCCTGACCGGGCCGCTCGGCAGCTCGGGGACCCCCGACCTCGGCGACGCCTCCCTCACCGCGCTCGTCGGCGCGAAGGCCGCCGTGGCGCGCGAGGCCGGGGTGGAGCTGACGGTGGCCGGGGACAGCGCGGTGGCCCCGGACTGGCGGGCCGACGACGACACCCTCACCGTGGTGGCCAACCTGCTCACCAACGCGATCGAGGCGGCCGGCGACGGCGGCCGCGTCCTCCTCCGGGTCCGCGCCGGTGGTGCGGGGGCGGAGGCGGGCGGCGATGACGGCCGGGATGCCGATCAGGGTGGCGTTGAGGATGCCGGCCGGCCCGGGGTGGCGGTCACCGTGGAGGACTCCGGCCCGGGACTCGACCCGGCCGCCGCCGACCGGCTGTTCCGCTGGGGCGAGTCGACGAAACAGCGCCAGGGCACCGCCGCCCCGGTGGGCGGGCGCGGGGTGGGCCTGGCCCTGGTGGACCGGATCGTCCGACGCCGGCGCGGCCGGGTCGACGTCGGGCCCTCACCACTGGGCGGGGCCCGGTTCCACGCCGCGTGGCCGGGTGAGAATGACCATGAGATGCCCGCGGGCGGCGGCGCCGGCAGTCCAACCGGTAGCGCGGCGGGCAGCGAGGCCATACCGGAGGACCACGGCGCGACGCCGGCCGGCCGGGAGCACCAGGCGGACCCGGAGACGCGGACAGACCAGGAGAGGAGGCTCGGGTGATCAGGACACTGATCGTGGACGACGACTTCGCGGTGGCCGGGATGCACCGGCGCTTCGTGGAGGCCCTCGAGGGCTTCGAGGTGGCCGGCGTGCTGGAGCGCGGGCTGCCAGTGGCCGGGTTCCTGGCCGGGCACGAGGTGGACCTGGTCCTGCTGGACGTGCACCTGCCGGACCGCAGCGGCGTGCAGGTGCTGGAGGACCTGCGCGCGGCGGGATCGGACGTCGCAGTGATCATGGTGACCGCCGCCTCCGAGCGGGACACCGTCCGCCGCGCAGTGGGCCAGGGCGTGGACGGTTACCTGGTCAAGCCCTTCAGCCGCGACGAGTTCAACGAGCGGCTGCTGGCCTTCGCCGCCCTCTACGCCGA
>NZ_DAOMPX010000104.1:0-4623 GCF_035445025.1 Citricoccus sp.
ACGGCTGGCAGATGGCCTCCAAGGCGCTGCGTCCGCTGCCCGTGCTGCACGCCGGACTCAACGAGGAGACCCGGGTGCGCCAGCGCTACGCGGACCTCATCGTGCGTCCCGAGGCACGGCAGATGGTCCACACCCGGGCCGCCATCATCCGCTCCATCCGCCGCACCCTCGAGGACCGCGGGTACGTGGAGGTGGAGACCCCGGTCCTGCAGCTGATCCACGGCGGCGCCCATGCCCGTCCGTTCGAGACCCACCTGAACGCGTTCGACCAGGGGATGACCCTGCGGATCGCCACCGAGCTCTACCTGAAGCGTGCCGTGGTCGGCGGGATCGACCGGGTCTTCGAGATCGGCCGCGTGTTCCGCAACGAGGGCGTGGACTCCACCCACTCCCCGGAGTTCACCACCCTGGAGTCCTACGAGGCGTGGGCGGACATGCACGTCATGGCCGAGCGGATGCAGGAGATGATCCTCAATGCCGCGGACGCCATCGGTGCGGGCCGCCGGATCGAGACGCCCCGGGGCACCATCGACCTGGACGGGGAATGGCGCTGGCTGGAGGTCTACCCCGGCCTGTCGGAGGCCGTGGGCCGGGAGATCACGCCGGACACCACGGTGGAGGAGCTGCGCGCCATCGCCGAGGAGCACGAGGTGGCCTATGACGGGTTCTGGGACGCGGAGAAGCTCGTGATCGAGCTGTTCGGCGAGATCGTGGAGCCCACGCTCATCGATCCGACCTTCGTCTACAACTACCCCCCGGCCGCCCAGCCGCTGGCCCGCCCGCACCGGTCCAAGCCCGGCGTGATCGAGGCCTGGGACCTCATCATCGGCGGCATGGAACGCGGCACGGCCTTCTCCGAACTGATCGACCCGGTCATCCAGCGTGATCGGCTCACCGCGCAGTCGGAGGCGTCCGCCGCGGGTGACGACGAGGCGATGCAGCTGGACGACGACTTCCTGCGCGCCCTGGAGTACGGCGCCCCGCCGATGGGCGGCATCGGGCTCGGGATCGACCGCCTCGTCATGCTGTTCACCGGGGCCGGGATCCGGGAGACCATCCTGTTCCCGCTGCTCAAGCCGGAGGCCCAGGGGTCGGGCAGCTGATGGACACGTTCTGGGAGTACTTCTCCGTCCTGGCCCCCTCCGTGGGGTTGGGGCTGATCTTCTGGCTCGTCATGCGCTCCCTGTTCCGGGCGGACAGCGGCGAGCGGAACGCGCGCGCCGAATTGGAGGAGCGCGAGGCGGAGGAATGGGCCCGGTTGCGGGCGGAGCGCGGCTCCCGGGACGGTGCCGGTGGAACCGCCGGCGAGACGACCGCCGGCGATGCCGGTGACGGCCGCGGGGCCGGTCCCACGACCGCTTCGTGACGGCGCCTTCCCGCATTTCATCGAGGGGATATCCCGATTCCCAAGCTGTGAGTTCGCCGTGAGAGCAGGGCACGCGTCGACCTTCAGTTGGTAAACATAATAGGGATCCGGGATACTCTGAACTGGGCGCCGGATCGGAAGAAGGCAATAGGGATTCCCTGGTTGAGGATATCCGGACTGTCGGTGCCGGGAACATCCGTTCCGAAAGCTCCGTTGACATATCGAAGGGGAATGGCCGTGGCGCAGAAAGTAGAAGTGGTCTTGGTTGACGATCTAGACGGAACACCGGCCGACGAGACCCTCCAGTTCGCCTTGGACGGCCGGCACTACGAGATCGACCTCTCGTCCGAGCACGCGAAGGAATTGCGGTCCACGCTCAAGCCGTACCTCCGCAAGGCCCGGGCCGTGGCCCCGCCGACCCCGGGGAACGAGGCCGCCAAGATCCGCGAGTGGGCTGCCGAGAACGGCTACGAGGTCTCCCAGCGCGGCCGGCTGCACCGGGACATCGTCGAGGCCTACCGCAACGCCAAGAAGTGACGCGGGGCGGCGCGCGGGCCTGACGGAACCGAGGCCCCGCAGCGGTGCCGGGCGGTTGTTCTCCCTACGGCGAACAGCCGCCCGAACTCGTCCCCCGGTGCGTAGCATCGGAGGCACAGTCAGCAAGGAGTGTGCCCATGTTTGAGAGATTCACGGACCGTGCCCGGCGGGTGGTGGTACTCGCGCAGGAAGAGGCGCGGATGCTCAACCACAGCTACATCGGTACCGAGCACATCCTGCTCGGCCTGATCCACGAGGGCGAGGGAGTGGCCGCCAAGGCCCTCGAGTCGCTCAGCATCTCCCTGGGGGCCGTGCGCGAGCAGGTCCAGGAGATCATCGGCCAGGGACAGCAGACGCCCTCGGGCCACATCCCCTTCACGCCGCGCGCCAAGAAGGTCCTCGAGCTGTCGCTGCGCGAGGCCCTCCAGCTGGGCCACAACTACATCGGCACGGAGCACATCCTGCTCGGCCTCATCCGCGAGGGCGAGGGCGTCGCGGCCCAGGTCCTCGTGAAGCTCGGCGCGGACCTGAACCGCGTCCGCCAGACCGTCATCCAGCTGCTGTCCGGCTACCAGGGCGGTGCCGGCGGCAAGGAGACCGCGGGCGCCGGTGTGTCCTCCGGCGGCCAGTCCGAGGGCGCCCCGGCCGGCTCCGTGGTCCTGGACCAGTTCGGCCGCAACCTCACCGCCGCCGCCCGCGAGGGCAAGCTGGACCCGGTGATCGGCCGCGCCCAGGAGATGGAGCGGGTCATGCAGGTGCTGTCCCGCCGCACCAAGAACAACCCGGTGCTCATCGGCGAGCCCGGCGTCGGCAAGACCGCCGTCGTCGAGGGCCTGGCCCAGGCGATCGTGCGCGGCGACGTGCCCGAGACGCTGACGGACAAGCAGCTCTACACCCTGGACCTCGGGTCCCTCGTGGCCGGCTCCCGGTACCGCGGTGACTTCGAGGAGCGCCTGAAGAAGGTGCTCAAGGAGATCCGCACCCGCGGGGACATCATCCTGTTCATCGACGAGATCCACACGCTCGTCGGCGCCGGCGCGGCCGAGGGCGCGATCGACGCGGCCTCCATCCTGAAGCCGATGCTGGCCCGCGGCGAACTGCAGACCATCGGTGCCACCACCCTGGACGAGTACCGCAAGCACATCGAGAAGGACGCGGCGCTGGAGCGCCGGTTCCAGCCGATCCAGGTCAACGAGCCCACCGTGGAGGAGACCACCGAGATCCTGCGCGGGCTGCGGGACCGGTACGAGGCCCACCACCGGGTCTCGATCACCGAGGACGCGCTCAAGGCCGCGGCCTCGCTGGCGGACCGCTACGTCTCGGACCGGTTCCTGCCGGACAAGGCGATCGACCTGATCGACGAGGCCGGGGCCCGGTTGCGCATCAAGCGCATGACCACCCCGCCGGAGATCAAGGAGTACGACTCCCGGATCGCCGAGGTCCGCGCCGAGAAGGAAGCGGCCATCGACGGCCAGGACTTCGAGGGCGCCGCCCACCTGCGCGACCAGGAGCAGAAGCTCACGGACGAGCGCAACCGCAAGGAAGAGGAGTGGCGCACGGGCGTCACCGAGGGCATCGCCGAGGTGAACGAGGACCTGATCGCCGAGGTGCTCTCCGCCTCCACCGGCATCCCGGTGTTCAAGCTCACCGAGGAGGAGACCGACCGCCTGCGCAACATGGAGGCCGAGATCCACCAGCGGGTCATCGGCCAGGACGAGGCCATCAAGTCCCTGTCCCAGGCGATCCGGCGCACCCGCGCCGGCCTCAAGGACCCGAACCGGCCCTCGGGCTCGTTCATCTTCGCCGGGCCCACGGGCGTCGGCAAGACCGAGCTGGCCAAGGCCCTCGCGGAGTTCCTGTTCGGTGACGAGGACGCCCTCATCACCCTGGACATGTCCGAGTTCCAGGAGAAGCACACGGTCTCCCGGCTCTTCGGTGCCCCTCCCGGTTACGTCGGCTACGAAGAGGGCGGCCAGCTGACCGAGAAGGTCCGCCGCCGGCCGTTCTCCGTGGTGCTCTTCGACGAGGTCGAGAAGGCCCACGCGGACCTGTTCAACTCGCTGCTGCAGATCCTGGAGGACGGTCGCCTGACCGACTCCCAGGGGCGCGTGGTGGACTTCAAGAACACCGTGATCATCATGACCACGAACCTCGGCACCAAGGACATCTCCAAGGGCGTCATGACGGGCTTCCAGTCCGCCGCGGACACCCAGACCGGTTACGACCGGATGAAGGGCAAGGTCCAGGAGGAGCTGCGCCAGCACTTCCGGCCCGAGTTCCTCAACCGCGTGGACGACGTCATCGTCTTCCCGCAGCTGTCCAAGGACGAGATCGTGCAGATCGTCGACCTGTTCGTGGCCCGCCTGCAGAAGCGGCTGGACGACCAGGACCTGACCATCACCATCACGAAGCCGGCCAAGGAGTTCCTGGCCGACCGCGGGTACGACCCCGCGTTCGGTGCCCGACCGCTGCGCCGCACCATCCAGCACCTGGTGGAGGACCAGCTCTCCGAGAAGATCCTCTTCGGGGAGATCACCCCCGGGTCCAGCATCACCGTGGACCTCGAGGGTGAGGGTGAGACGGCCAAGCTCACCTTCTCCACCACCAGCCGTCCCGAGGCGATCGAGGCGACGCCGGTGGCCGGGGAGATCGAGGCCCAGACCACCGGCCAGTGACACCGTGACGACGCCGGCCTGCCGGGCAGGCGTCGTCGGCCCCGT
>NZ_DAOMPX010000105.1:0-4617 GCF_035445025.1 Citricoccus sp.
TCAACAAGCGCAACCCGCTGCAGCCCGCCGACTGGGCCCCGGCCGACCTGACCGTGCCCGACGTCCGGTCCACCCGTGTCGGGCTCACCCTGCGCGCCGAGGCCGCCACCGCCGCCGAGGCGCTGTTCGCCGCGGCCGCCGCCGACGGCGTGGACCTGTCCCTCGTCAGCGCGTACCGCTCGTACTCCTACCAGCAGGGCACCTACGCCGGCTGGGTGCAGCAGCACGGCCGGGCGGGCGCCGACCGGATCTCGGCCCGCCCCGGGCACTCCGAACACCAGACCGGGCTGGCGATGGACGTCGGCGCCGCGGACGCCGCCTGCACCCTCGAGCAGTGCTTCGGCGACACCCCGGAGGGCGCCTGGGTCGCCCGGCACGCCGCCGCGCACGGCTGGATCGTCCGCTACCCCGCCGGCGCCGAGGACGTCACGGGGTACTCCCCCGAGCCCTGGCACCTGCGGTACGTGGGCACCCCGGCCGCGGCCGACGTCGTGCGCTCCGGCGGGGTGCTGGAGACCGCCTGGGGCTTCGCCCCGGCGCCCGGTTACTAGGAACTCCCGCCCGGGTCAGCGCGACGGTGCCAGGGGCGGCGCCTCCAGCGAGTCCGCGTCATGGCCACTGAGCCACTGGTAGAACGGCGCCATCCGGCGGATGCGTTCATCCCGCTGGTCGTAATTCTCCTGCGCCACCGAGTCGTAGAGCTCGCCGGCATCCCGGGAGGCTCTCTGGACGGCGTTCGCCCGCTCGAGGCGCAACCCCTCATAGCGCCTCAGCGCTGCGGGGATGTCCGCCGTCGCGGTGTCCTCGAGGACGGCGGCCAGGGCGAAGGCGTCCTCGATGGTCTGGTTGCCTCCCTGACCGAGGTGCGGGAGCATCGCGTGCGCCGCGTCGCCGAGCAGGGCCAGTCGTCCGGAGGCCCAGGTCGTCAGCGGGGGGCGATCGAACAGTCCCCACTGGAACGTGTCCGTGACCCGCTCGATCAGTCCGGTGACCACGGGGTCCCACCCCGCGAACTCCGCGGCCAGTTGCCGCGGATCACCCGGCGCCGTCCAGGAGTCCCGCTCGCCGCCCAGGGCGGGGACCACGGCCACGACGTTGATCAACCGGTCGGCCCGGATGGGATACACGAGGAAGTGCCGTCCCGGCCCGATCCACATCTTCGAGGTCCCCCAGTCCCAGTCGCCCGGGTCCGTGACGGGAACCAGTGCCCGGTACGCGGCCGTGCCCGAGGACCGGGGCTGGGCCACCTCGCCGACGACGGCGCGGCGGACGACGGAGTGGATGCCGTCGGCACCGATGACCGCGTCGGCGTGGACCGTCTCGCCGTTCTCGAAGCGCAGGCGCACGCCCTGGATGTCCTCGGTGAGATCGACCAGCCGGTGTCCCGTGTGGATCGCCGCGGCCGGGAGCGCGGACGTGAGGACGTCGATGAGGTCGGCCCGGTGTATCCCGAAGACCCGGCGGTCCCATGAGGCGCCCGGCGTGCGCAGCGTGGAGATCAGGGAGCCGTCCGTGCGCAACTGGAAATACCCCTGGTCGAGGTGTGAGCTGACGCGCTCGATCTGGTCGAGCAGACCCAGCCGTTGCAGCAGGCGCCAGCCGTTGTCCGCCAGGGAGATCCCCGCACCGACCTCCCCGAGCGCGCGGGCCTGCTCGAACACCTCCGCGTCGACGCCCCGCCGGCGCAGGGCCGCGGCCGCGGTGAGCCCCCCGATTCCGGCTCCGATGACAGCAACCTTCATTCTTCTTCCTCCAACAGTGCGCACGCGGTTATGGTCAGCCGTCCGGCCCCGGTCCGCCCCTCGGGGTGAGGGCCTGACGGACCGGCCGGCGGGTTACTGCTGCACATACAGGGACTCGACGTCGAGCGGGTTGTCGGCCATGCCGTACTTGAGCATGAGGTCGTAGATGGTCTGCATCTTCTCGACCGGCAGGTCCGTGTGGGCCGGTTCCAGCTTGATCGTCTGGGCGGTCGCCTCGTCCATCTTCAGGAATTCGGGCAGCATGGCCCGCACGCCGTCCTCGTCCTGTGCGGCCCGCTCGGCCGATTCGTTGAGGGCATCCCGGAAGGCGTCGACGACCTGCGGCTGTTCCTCGGCGAATCCCTCACTCGTGAAGGCGATCGTCAGGGGCATGCCGTCCATGACCTCCTGGTTCGGATACCCCACCACGACGTTCTCCGGATCGGCCAGGGCCCGGCTCAGGAACGGTTCCGGCAACCACACCGCATCCACGTTGCCCTGTTCCAGCTGGGCGAGCATGTCCGGGAACGGCATCTCGTTGAACTTGATCCGGGCCGGGTCTCCCCCGGCCCTCTCGGTGGCCTCCATGATCGACAGGTCCCCCAGCGTATGGACGGCGTTGACGGAGACGGTTTGGTCCTGGAGGTCGACGAAGTCCGTGATGCCGGAGTCCTTGCGGGCGATCACGGCATTGATGTCCTCGCCCCCGGGTGAGGACCAGGAGTATCCCGAGACGATCTTCATGGGCAGGCCCTGGTCCGCCGCGGTCAGGACGGACATGGGGTTGCCGACGGCGAACTCCGTCGCCCGGGTCTGGACCGCGGGCAGCAGGGCCGCCCCGCCCTGGCCCTCGACGAGTTCCACGTCCAGTCCGTGGTCCTGGAAGATGCCCTCCGCTACCCCGTAACGCAGTTCCGTGGAGGAGGCGATGGCGATGGTGCCCACGGAGATCTCGGTCAGTTCACCGGAGCCGGCCGGGTCCGGTCCCGGGGCAGAGCCCGACGCCGTCCCGTCGGCCGCGGACGGTGATCCTGAGCCGCAACCGCTGAGCACGAGGGTCGCAGCCGTGAGTGTGGCCGCCACACCCCAGCGAAGCCGGCGGGGGATGCGTGGGTTCTGAGAGGTCATGGTGTGTCCTTGATCCGGGGTGAGAGCCGTGGTTCCAGAAGTAAAGGTCACGCGCGGTGTTCCCACAACGGAAAACGGGGTGCATTCCCCTGGGAGGAAAAACCATGAGGACCTCAACCACCCCCGGGTGAGTCGATGCCTTGAATGGTGCGGCAGTGACTGGCACTCTTTCCGATATGAGGAATCCGAGGGCTGATGCTGCAGACCGTTGACCGCGCGCTGCACCTCCTCGCGTTGATCGGGTCTCGCGGGGAGATGACGGTCACCGAGGTGGCCGGAGTCCTCCAGGTCAGTCCCTCCATGGCGCATCGCCTTCTGCGCACCTGCGCGGACGCCGGGTTCCTGCGCCAGGACGCGCGGAGCGGTCCCTACCTGGTGGGTCCCGCCCTCCGCCAGGTCTCGGTGGACGTCGCCCGCGGATCCACGCTCCGGGATCTCCTCGGCGGAACCCTGAGGCAGGCGACAGAAGGACTCCTCGAGACGACCAGCCTGGCCACGCTGGAGGGCAGGAACATCCGCTTCCTGCTGACCGAGGAGGGCGGCCACCTGGTCCGGATCGCCCGGCCCATCCGGGCGGTGACGCCGGCCCACGCCACCGCGGCGGGACGGGCCCTGCTGGCCGGCCTCTCCGACGAGGACCTGGCCGCCCGCTACCGGGACGCCGCCCTGGAGACCGTCCAGCCCGGGACCATCCAGGACTGGGACCAGTTGGTGGCGGAGATCGCGAAGGTGCGAAACCGGGGCTGGGCCATCCAGGTGGGTGAGGCCCAGCCCGGAGTGGCCGCGCTCGCCATGGCCGTGCGCGATGGTTCCGGCACGGCCGTCGCCGCCCTGACGGTGACCGTGCCGTACCTGCGACTCAACCGTGCGGAGGATGCCCGCTCCCTGGCCCGTCGGCTGCGCCCGTTCGTGGACCAGATGGAGAGGCGACTGGCCCCGTCCGCCTCCCGGTGACGTCCCGTCTCGCCTGACGCCAGGGCTGCTTCCCACTGTCATCGAACCGTGTCCTGAGGCCGTGCGGCCGGCGGGATGCGGCACCGAACCGCAACCGAACAGGCACCGCTCCGCGCTGTCCGTATCCTTCGGTCCCCGGGCACACTTCTGCTACCTGGCGCCGGATCCCCCCGGAGCCTGCGGAGATAGAGCACCGTCATGAAGAAAGCGCTCGTGGCCCTCGCCTCGGCCGCCCTGGCCCTGGGGGCGCTCGCCGGGACCAGCGTGAGCGCACCGCCACCGAGCGAGGCCGCCTATTGCGGGATCACGTGGGGTTCGCAGCCCCAGGCCACCGCCACCGTGTCCGGTGAGGCCTGGTTCTCCCCGCACACCGTCAAGGGCGTGCGCACCGGACGGCACGCGTGCTACGACCGTCTCGTGGTGGACGTGCGCGGGCCGGCGATCTGGCACCACGTGCGGTACGGCCCCGTCCGGGACGGCGACGGCCGGACCCTGTCCCTGCGGGGCGCCGCCGACCTGCAGGTGTTCCTCACCAACCCCTCCACCACCGGCGCCGGAACGCTCACCTGGAGGCCGGGCAACACCCGGGAACTGCGCGACGTCTCCGGTTACCGCACGTTCCGCCAGGTCGTCCTCGCCTCTCACCACCGGGAGACGGTCACCGGGGAGTACGACGGGCAGCCGCGCAGCCACGACGAGGCCTACACCTCGATCGGCCTGGGCGTCCGCGCCCGGCTGCCGTTCCGCGTCTTCCAGCTCGAGGGCCCCGACGGCGGCTCCCGGCTGGTCGTCG
>NZ_DAOMPX010000106.1:0-4582 GCF_035445025.1 Citricoccus sp.
GAGGCTGGTCACCCTGTCCGCTGAGGATCCCCGGACCGGCCGGGCCACCCAGGTCACTCCGCTCGCCCTGCAGCGGCTGACGGCACTGGGCTGGCCCGCGATCGAGGTCCAGCAGGTCGAGGGCTGGTCCGTGCGGTTCTCCTCCGGCATCACCCGGCGCGCGAACAGCGTGCTGTCCACCTCGATGCCGCGGGACCCCGCCGAGATCTCCGCGGCCGTCGACGAGGTGGAACGGCGCGCCGCCGAGCGCTGGCTGGCCCCGACCTTCCAGGTCTGGCAGCCGGCGTCGGGGACGTGGCCCGGTTCCGCGGCCGTGCCCGGACCGGACGGCACGGCCGGCGAGGACGACGACTTCCTCGAGGGGCAGCAGCGACTGGCCGACCTGCTCGAGCGGCGGGGTTACGAGAGCGTCGCCCCGACGCGGGTGCTGTGGCTGGGCCGTGAGGACATCCCGCAGCACACGGCCTGGGACCCGCGCGTGGGGATCGCCGAGACCCTCTCCGACGCCTGGCTGGACGCCCACATGGGCACCTCGGCCGACGCGATCGACCCCGCCAGCCGCATGGTCTACCGCCGCCTCCTGGCCGGCGGCAGCAGCCGGTTCTTCGACTACCCGGACGAGGACGGGACGCTGGCCGCGATCGCCAAGCTCTCCATCGTGCACGAGACGCCGGAACGGTCCTTCGGGGGCGTGTACGCCGTGAAGGTGCGCAAGGACCTGCGCGGCCGGGGGATGGTCGGCCCGATCATCGACGCGATCTTCCACCACGCCGTCCGGATGGGCCTGGAGGGGATCTGGATGCAGGTGGAGGAACGCTCGGAGAAGGCGCTGGCGCTGGCCGAGGACCTGGGCTTCACGACGGCGGCGCGGTACCGGTACCTGACCCGGCCCGCCTGAGCGCAGGTCAGTCGACGACGACCAGGGCGTTGTCCCGCCGCCCGAAGGCGTGCATGACGAGCTCGCCGGCCGGCCCCGAGATGGTCCGGGAGGGCTCTCCCGGACCGGGCCTGCGCGCGACGACCCGCTGGCCGGTGCTGCGGGCCAGCACGATCCCGGTGTCCTCGGAGCGATAGCGCAGCCGGGCCGAGCGGGCCAGCTCGGTGAACAGGGCGTCGGCGTACTCCTCGGCGAGGTGCCGCGGGGCCCAGCGGTGCTGGGCGCGCCGCACGTCCTCGGTATGGACGTAGAACTCCAGCAGGTTGGTCGCCTGCGCGGCCCGTCGCACGGCCGGCAGGTGCTGCAGCCGCTCGGCGAGCCGGCGCCCCGCCGAGGGGCCCGCGCTGATCCGCGCCACGAGGTCCTGGTAGGCCTCCGGGGTCGCCGCCGAGTCCCCGAGGTCCATGGTCCGGCGCTCCAGCCGGGACTGGAGGGGCTTCACCACGAGCCCGGCCACCAGCGGCGACCCCTCGCGGAGAACTATGTGCGCGGCCAGGTGCTGGGTCTGCCAGCCCTCACAGAGTGTCGGCTGGCCGGGGCCGGCCGACAGCAACGCCTCCACGAGTGCGTCGCGGGACGCGGCGGTGAAGTCCCTCGACGGGGCCCTGTCAGTGTCGTTCGGCATAACACGCCCCACGCTACACGGCGCATAGACTGGACCACCATGGAACAACCCGCCACGCTCGATCCCGCCATCTCCCGCCTGCTCAAGAAGAACCCCGACGGACTCGTGGCGGCCATCGCCCAGCAGCACGACACTGGTGAGGTGCTGATGCTCGGCTGGATGGACGAGGAGGCGCTGCGCCGGACGCTGACCTCCGGCCGGGCGACGTACTACTCCCGGTCCCGCCAGGAGTACTGGCGCAAGGGGGACACCTCCGGGAACACGCAGGCCGTCGTCTCGGTGTCCCTGGACTGCGACGGCGACGCCCTGCTGGTGCACGTGGACCAGACCGGCCCGGCGTGCCACACCGGGACGCGGACCTGCTTCGACGGCCGGCGCCTGCCGACGCCGACCGCCCCGGCGCCGGGACCCACGACCTTCCCGATCGCGGGGCACCCCCATGCGTGAACTCGGCGGCATCACCCCCTCGGCCGGGGAGTTCGCCGTCCTGGCCCGCCAGCACCGGGTCATCCCGGTGACCATGACCCTGCTGGCGGACGGCCTCACCCCGGTGGGGATCTACCGCCGGCTGGCCGCCGACGTGCCCGGCACGTTCCTCATGGAGTCCGCGGCGCAGGGCGGGGTGTGGTCCCGGTACTCATTCATCGGAGCCGGCAGCTCCGCGACGCTGACCACGCGCCGCGTCGAGGGCGGGGACGGACAGGTCGGTGTCAGCGCCCAGTGGCTCGGCACCCCGCCGGCCGGGGTGCCGACCGAGGGTGACCCGCTGGAGGTGCTCCGCGCCACCCTGGACCACCTGGCCACGGATGCCTGGGACGGCCCGGGGTCGGACCGGCCGAACCTGCTGTCCGGGATGGCCGGCTTCCTCGGCTGGCCCACGGTGCGGCGCTGGGAGAGGCTGCCCTCCCCGCCGCCGGACGACCTCGGCCTGCCCGAGCTGGCCCTGAACCTGATCACCGACCTGGCCGTGCACGACAACGTCGACGGCACCGTGACCCTCGTGGCCAACGCCATCAACCGCGACGGGCTGGACTCCGGGGTGGAGGCGGCCCACGCCGACGCCGTCGCCCGCCTCGAGTCGATGGTCCGCCGGCTCACGGCACCCACCCACGACCCGGTCTCCACGGCCCCGCCGGGCTGGCCGGACCTCGCCCCCGGTGAGCTGGCGACCCACGTGCGGGACTCCTGGACGCAGGAGGGCTTCCTCGACGCCGTGGCCAAGGCCCAGCAGGCCATCACCGACGGCGAGGTGTTCCAGATCGTGGTGTCGCGGCGCTTCTCCGCGGCGACCGACGCCGGCGGACTGGACGTCTACCGCGTGCTGCGGGCCATGAACCCGAGCCCCTACATGTACCTGTTCACCTTCGAGCGGCCCGACGGCGGCCGGTACCAGATCGTCGGGTCCTCGCCCGAGGCCCTGGTCACGGTGAACGACGGCTCCGTGATCACGCACCCGATCGCCGGGTCCCGGCCCCGCGGGGCGACGGTGGCCGAGGACCACCTGCACGAGAAGGACCTCGTCAACGACCAGAAGGAGCGTGCCGAGCACCTGATGCTGGTCGACCTGTCCCGCAACGACCTGTCCAAGGTCTGCGTCCCGGGGTCCGTGTCGGTCACCCAGTTCATGGAGGTCGAGCGCTTCAGCCACATCATGCACCTGGTCTCCCACGTGGAGGGGCGGCTGGCCCCGGGCAGCCGGGCGCTGGACGTGCTGGCCGCCGCCTTCCCGGCCGGCACCCTGTCCGGCGCCCCGAAGCCCCGGGCCCTGCAACTGCTGGACGAGTGGGAGCCCCAGGAACGCGGACCGTACGGGGGCGTGGTGGGCTACTTCGACCTCGCCGGGAACATGGACATGGCGATCAACATCCGCTCGGCCCTGCTGGTGGACGGCACCGCGTACGTCCAGGCCGGTGCCGGGATCGTCGCGGACTCCGTCCCCGAGGCGGAGGCGGCCGAGACGGTCACCAAGTCCAGCGCGCCGATGCGCGCCGTGCTGGCCGCCGGCCGGTTGCGGACCCTGCAGGTGCCGGACGCCGGGGACGAGGACGCGCAGTGAGCCTGACGCGACGCACCGCCGTGCTGTGGGCCATCGCCGCCGGGGCCGTGATCCTCGGGTCGGGCGCCCAGACGTGGATCCAGGCCAGCGGGCTGGCCGGGGTCCCGGATGCCACGGTGACGACCACCGGGAACCAGGCCGCCGCCGTCGTGCCCGCGATGGCCCTGGTGGGGATGGCCTCGGGCGTCGCCCTCTCGATGGCCCGGCGCATCGGCCGGGTGGTGACCTCGGTGCTCCTGGTCCTGGCCGGGGTGGCCACCGGATGGTCCGCGGTGAACGCCACGCTCCGGCCGGCGGACGCCGCCCGGGCCCAGGTCTCCGCGGCCACCGGCACCACGGCCGACGCCGCCGCCTACGCCCTGACCTTCTGGCCCTGGGTCACCCTGGCGGCGGGCGTGCTGCTGGCGGCCTGCGGGATCGCCGTGCTGGTGGCCAGCCGCGGCTGGCGCGAGAACCGCCGCTACGACACCCGGGCCACCGCCGCGACGGCCGCCGGGACCGGTGCCGGCGACGGCACGGGGCCGGGGGCCACCGGGCCCGTCGACGAGATCGACGCCTGGGACGAGCTGACCCGTGGTGAGGACCCGACCTGACCGTGGCGCCCCGGCCGTGATCTGCCGTGATCTACGCAGGGCCGGGGCGGTTCCGTGGCAGAATGAACGGCAGAACCGATCAGCTTCCGCAGGAAAGGTACGGTCCATGACCACCACGCGCCCCACCTCCGACGACGACCTCGTCCTGAACGACCCGACGCACGCCGAGCCGCTGGGCCACGGCAACTCGCCGGCCGCCTGGACCCTCGTCCTGCTGCTCCTGCTAGGTGCGGTCCTGGTGTCCATCGGCATGCTCGCGGACCTGATGTTCCTCACCGTCGCCGGCATCGTCGCCGCGGTGGCCGGAGTGATCGCAGGCTTCGTCATGGGCAAGGCCGGCATGGGCACCAAGGGCCACGCCAAGGCCGCGC
>NZ_DAOMPX010000107.1:0-4488 GCF_035445025.1 Citricoccus sp.
CCAGGGCCCCGCACCCGGAAGGGCCACCAGCACTTTCCCAACACTTACTTAGAGTCGCCTCAGGTGGCAACATCCCCAACATCTTGGGGCTTGAGTACTGGTGTCATGGCAGCCCGGGCGTCCGGGGCCACGGGAGCGTACTCGGCCCGGGGATCGGGATCGAAAGCTAGGTCCGAGAAGCTTTTTCGTGAGGTCCCGATGAACGGGGCCTCGCGAACCCAGCCAGCAGGCGTGAGAGGCCGTGGCGGTCGTCCAGGCGGAGGAGTTCGTCCGGCATCTGCTCCGGATCCGTGAACATCCGCAGGTCGTAGTCGCCGATCTGAGGAGGGTTGCTCGCGGGTGCATGATTGAGCACGATCGGTCAGCTAGGCCTGTGGAATTTCGCCACTTGTCTCTGCGATTCACGCCAGAAGGGCGTGGACCCGAAGTGCGCCTGCCGCGACGACAGGGGTGATGACGGGGGCGTCTGCGAGAAGCAACTGATGGGACGCCTCGAGCAGAAAGACCCCGGCCGGGTCCGTTCCGGTCGGGGTCTTCATCGCTTCAGCTGATGGCGTCCTCGTCGAGCACCCACGCCTGGGTGAGTGGAATCCTGCGCTTTGTCTCCAGTGGCAGGTCATCGTAGGCGTAGAACAGTTCGGCCATCAGGGTGGCCCCGTCCCATATCCGGAACTTCGAGTCGCTGCGAATCTGCTGCTTGGCCGGCCCGTTCACTCCACCCCGGGCCACCAGCAGTGCCTGGTCGGCCTTGTGCCACTCCCACGCGGAGTGCAGGACCCGCACCACCTTGGTGTCCACCGGCCCGGCCTGGGACTTGACCTTCACGACCACGATGGGAGCGCCCATGCCCAGCGGGCCCTTCCCGGCGAGGATGTCCACCCCACCGTTCGGGCCGGGCGGGGAGACCTGACAGACAAACCCGTGGGCTTCGAGGATCTCGGATACCAGCCAGGTCAGGTCGTGCTCCTGGCGAACTGTCAGTTTCAGAGCCCGACGGCACTCCCAGGCCGGTAATTTTGCGGGTAGTGCCGTCGACTTCTGAACCCTGTCTGCTCAATAGTCCTATGCACGAACCATGCTCGTGCTCAGGAGTCCTGTTCTCAAAAGGGAGGCGGAAGTGTGGATTTGACCGCTAAATGGCCGTCTTCTTTGCTCGCTTGGCAGCGGTGCCGTCCCTGGGCGTAGGGGTGATCGTTAAGAAAGCCCCCAGCGGACACGCCCTCGGTTGACGTGGATCGGCGTCGGCACCCCTCGGCCAGCGTCCCGTAGGCCGGTCTGGTGGTCCGTCCTAATGGCGGGGTGCCATATGGATGCCCTTGGATGGCCGTTGCGGAGTGCAGGGCTCCTCGTTTAAGGCTTGGACAGGTGCCGGTAGATGGTGGGGCGGGTGACGCCGAATTCGCGGGCGATCTGCTCGACGGTGTGGGCGCGTTTGCCCTCGGCGTCCTTTTCCTCATACATTTCGCGGGCGAGTTTGACCTGGCGTGGGCCGAGTTTGGGTTTCTGCCCGCCGGTTCGCCCGCGTGCGCGGGCAGCGGCGAGTCCGTCGCGGGTGCGTTCAGACATCAGGGCGTGTTCGAACTCGGCGATTGCGCCGATGATCTGGAAGAACATTCGCCCCAGGGCGGTGGAGGTGTCGATGCCCTGGTCCAGGACCACCAGGTCCACACCACGGTCTTGCAGTGTTTTGGACAACTCGATGAGGTTCTCCAGGGATCGTCCGAGCCGGTCCAGCTTGGTGACCACGAGTTGGTCCCCGGGCCGGTTGGCCGAGAGCAGTGCCTTGTCGAGTTCTGGTCGGCGGGCGAGCGTGCCCGAGGCGGTGTCGAGGAACACCTGTTCGCACCCTGCCGCGATCAGGGCGTCGTACTGGGCCTCGGGGTGCTGGTCGCGGGTGGAGACCCGCCCATATCCGATTCGCATCCCTACAACGTATCAGCACGGGGGTGCGCGTTACATTGCCGCGTACACGGCAATCGTTACACAGTGAGTCGGCGGGTCATGCGACTTTTTAGTGGACGTCAGGAACGTGTCGCGAACGATCGTTTCCGACACGCTGGCTCTCGAGGCGGACTCGACCCTCGTGGAAGGTTGTGCCGCTGTGCGGTCGGTGGGGGTGCCGTTCTGAGTGAAGCCCGATGGCCGGTGCGAGGATGGCCGCATGGAAGACAGAGTGGAGGAGTTGCTGGCGGGCCCGCGCGGTCGGCGCCTGTGCCTGGAACTGGCGAAGACGCTCAGCCCGCAGGTCGCCGAGCTGGTGTTCTGGCTCGGATTTGAGTTGGATCCGGGCCAGGGCACCTCCCGGGTCCTGCTGACCGCCGACGGCGGTGCCCCCGCCGCTGGATCACGTCCTGCGGTCTCGACCGAGCAGCTGGCCGGAGTCCTGACCGGCATGGACCTGTCGGGCATCACGGAGGAACAGATCCAGGCGGGCCTGGCCGACGCGGTCGCATTCGCCATGTACTGGCAGGAGCCCGACGGTGAGGACGTGCTCACCGGCCACTCGTCCATCCACGCCGCCCTGGGGCCGGTGGCCGAACGGGTGCTGGACTCACCGCCAGCCCGGGGCTGGGGGATGCCGCGGCCAACGGTGCAGTGGATGATCGACTGGCGACCGGCCGAGGACACCGCTCCGCTACCCAGGGACCCGCAGAACATCCTGGCTGCCTGGGCCCGGGAGGAACGGGCCGAGGAGGCCCGGGCTGTCGCAGAGCGACCGGAGAATCCGGAGGCGAATTACTCCGGGACCTGGTGGTCGATCCCCCTGGACCTCATCCAGAGTGTCGGGCAGATCCCGGCCGGACTGGATTTGATCGAGGACAGCTTTGGGTGGGAGGGGGCTACGGTGATCCCGGTGCGCGGTGTTGGGAGCACCTACGAGATCCGTACCCCCGAAGACTGGGTCCAGCTGTGCCGGGACCACCCCCTGGAAGTCACCGCTTCGCGCCGGCATGACTGGTATCGGGTCACCGGGCGGACCGGCCGGTGGGTGATCCCGGACTGGGAGCAGGTCGCCGGCCAGTGGGACGCGGTGCACCTGACGACGTTGGCCTACCTCGGCGGTGCCACCCGCGCACTGCCGGTTGATGCCGACACTGCCACCGTGATCGCCGGGTGGAACCCCGACACCACCCTCTGGCTCACCGACACCATCCGTGAATCGGACGAGCCTCGACAACAATGGCACCGCCAGCCCGACAACGACACCTGGACCTGCGACTGATCTCTCCCCACCCGCCACTGAAGGGGACTGCTGCAGGTGCCTCCGGTGAGCGGTATTGGACGGGTGAGACCGGCGCCTAGGGTGTGGTGTCCTTGCTGGTGTTGGGGCTGCCGGGGCTGAGCTGGGCGAAGTAGTCGTTGACTTGTGGGTCGGCCCAGCTCCAGGCGTCTTCCCCGCGCAGCACGATGTCGCTGCCGCCGTCGCAGTAGATTGTCTGGCCGGCGCAGTGAGTGTTCTGCGGGGAGGTCAACCAGATCAGCAGGTTCGCGATCGACTCGGGCGGTTGATGATAGTTCAGCGGCATCGGGACCACCGTGTCCAGGTAAGCCACGGACTCGGGTGTGGCCAGCAGCTGCGCTGTCATCGGGGTGGAGACGATGCCCGGCGCGACGGCGTTGAGCGGAATCCCCGCACCGGCCCACTCGGGCGTGATCGACTGGGCACGGACCCAGCGGGAGAGGGCCCTCTTACTCGAGGCGTAGATGAGGTTGCCGGTCTTCGGATCAGCCGCGAGCTGTTCGGCGATCCCGAGGGCGGCTTCCTCGGTGCCGGTGAGCAGCGCCTCGACGAGTTGCGGGGAGTTCGGTTGCAGGGAGGACATCGAGGAGACCACAGCCGCGCGGGGAGCCTCCGACTGCGCCAGGGTGGGGCGGAGGGCCTCCAGGAACTGGGTCGCCCCGTAGTAGTTGACGGCTGCGGTCATCGCCTGGGGCAGGGAGATCCCGGCGCAGGCGATCACCGCGTCGACGCGCCCGTGGGCGGCCTCGATCGCGGCCTGCGCCGCCGTGCGGCGCCCGGTCGGGGTGGCGAGGTCCCCAGTGACGTCGGAGTTCTTCAGGTCCACGCCCACGACGGTATCGCCGCTCTCGCGCAGCAAGGTGGCAGTGGTGGCACCGATCCCGGAACCGGCTCCGGTGATGACATAGGTCCGTGACATGGTCATCCTCTCTGGTGGTGTCCTCTCACCCTAGGGGTGCGGCACCGGGTAGTCGAAGGAAACGACCAGGCCCGAGAAGCGACGACAACTCGGTCCGATTCAGTGCCGCGCACATTGACCTTCCTGCATTCCAGGAGTGGGCGGGGGCCCGCATGCCACTGCGTTGGCTAGTACCGAAGGGCACCACTGGTTGCCAGACTGATGGTCCGGCTAGGAGGCCCGTCGTCTTGGCGCTGTCCTCCTGGGCGGCCATGGGCCTTGGGCGAGATCCTCTCCCACATCCGGGTGTGTAGCTTCTTGGCGAGGACCAGGTTGCAGCGCTTCTTAG
>NZ_DAOMPX010000108.1:0-4450 GCF_035445025.1 Citricoccus sp.
GGGTAGTCGATGCTCTGGGTGGAGATGTAGGAACCGCCCGGACCGCCGCCCGCGGGCCAGTTGTGTCCCAGCCCGGTGTTCTGGACCAGGGACACCCGCGGACCGTCCGCGTCCGAGTAGAGGGTTCCCGTCCCGGCGGTGTTGGCCCCGTCCAGGCCGGCCAGGGAGAACGACGAGGTCGAGGTCGCGCCATACAGCCCCGCCATGATCTCGGCATTGAGCGGGTTGTACCCGGGCGCCACCACGGAGTCGTTGCTGCCGTAGACGACCGAGGTCAGCTGGGTGCCGAAGGAGGAGGCCGCGGTGTCCGCGAAGGCCCGGCACGTGGAGGTGCCCTGGGCCTTGGAGGTGGCCACCGAGGAGATCTGCCCCGAGGTGGTGCCGACGGTCGGGCCGGCGTTGATCCCGATGCCCGCGAAGACGTCCGGGGCCAGGCAGCCCATGACCATGCTCTGGCCGCCGCCCGAGCTCAGGCCGGTCAGGTAGACCTGGTCCGCGTCCACTCCCACCCCGGTCCGGGAGGTCAGGGCGGAGACCAGTCCCAGCAGGTTGTCGTCGTGCCGGGCGGGGGAGGTGCGTGAGTGCTGGGCGTCGTAGTAGTCCCAGCAGCCGAGCAGGACCCCGCCGTTCGGTGCCGCCGGGACGGCCACCACCATGCCGTACTCGTCCGCCGTGGCCGCCCAGTTCCCGCCGTTCCTCAGGTCCGCGGCCTTCTGCACGCAGCCGTGCAGGGTGACCATCAGGGCCCTGCCGTCCGGGTGGGCCGGGGCGGTCTCGGGCACATAGAGGTTCACGCTCATCCCGGCGATGGTCTCGGTGGTCCATGTCCCCGTCGGAGTCGTGCCGTCGTCACCGCTCCCGTCGCCTGCGGTGTCCGTGCAACCCGGCAGCGTCTCGAAGCCCGGTGGACAGATGATCGCCTGTGCCATGGACGAGGTCCCCACCAGGGTCAGGGTGGCTGCCAGGGCCGAGAGCAGGACCGTGGCCAGCAGCACGGGGACCAGTCGCCGACGGGTCCGCCGTGGTCCGGTGGGGCCCGGGACCGACGGGCCGCGGTGATCGGGGCCCGGTCGGTCGAACGCGTCGTCCCGGTCAGGGTGAGCGGGTGGGGTCATGATTCCTCCTCCCTCACGCCGGCCGGGCATCCTCTCCCGGGCACTGCGGCTGTGAGCTGGATCACAGCACGGTACACCTGATAGGTGATTCAGGTAACAGCCGGAGCACAGTCCGGCCGGGAAAAGGCCGGGTCAGCGGCCCACGGTCGCCTGGGCGAGCGCGTCCTCCGCGGCCACCCAGGCGAGCATCGCGCACTTGACCCGGGCCACGTAGCGGGAGACCCCGCCCAGGGCCACGGCATCGCCGAACAGCTCCTCAGAGGGCTGGATCTTCCCCCGGGACTGCATGGCCGTGCGGAACGCGTCGATCCGTTCGGTCAGTTCCGCGGTGGACAGGCCCTCCGCGAGCTCGGACAGCAGCGAGGCCGAGGCCTGGGAGATCGCGCACCCGTGGCCCTGCCAGCGGAGGTGGGCGACGGTGTCCCCCTCGCCGAGGTGCACCTGCAGCGTGATCTCGTCCCCGCAGGTGGGGTTGAGCTGGTGCGACTGCCCGTCGGCGGAGTCCATCAACCCGGTGCCCGAGGGGGTCTTGGCGTGGTCCAGGATGAGTTCCTGGTAGAGGCCCTGCAGGTCGGCAGCGCTCATGCGCGCACCCCGAAGAACTCGCCGACGCCGGCCACGCCCTCGAGGAACCGGGTGACCTCGTCCTCGGTCGTGTACAGGTACGTGCTGGCCCGTGTCGAGGCGGTCACCCCGAAGCGGCGGTGCAGCGGCTGGGCGCAGTGATGGCCCACGCGCACCGCGATCCCGCGATCGTCCAGGAACTGGCCGACGTCGTGGGCGTGCACCCCGGTGACGTCGAAGCTCGCCAGGCCGACCCGCTCACCCTCGATGTCCCCGCCAAGCACCCGGATCCCCGGGATCTCCCGGAGGCCGCCGAGCAGCCGCCGGCCGAGCTCGGCCTCGTGGGCGGCGATCCGGTCCATGCCGATCTGCTGCAGGTAGTCCACCGCGGCCGCCCACGCGATCGCCTGGGACACCTTCTGGGTGCCGGCCTCGAAGCGCTGCGGCGGGGGCAGGTACTCGGCGGCCTCCATGGTGACGGTGGTGATCATCGACCCGCCGGTGAGGAACGGCGGCATGGCCGCGAGCAGTTCCCGGCGGCCGTAGAGGGCGCCGATCCCGGTGGGCGCGAGCATCTTGTGGCCGGAGAAGGCGGCGAAGTCCACGTCGAGCGCGGGGAAGTCCACCGGCAGGTGGGGGACGGACTGGCACGCGTCGAGCACCACGAGGGCGCCGACCTCGCGAGCGCGGGCCACCAGCTCCTGGACCGGGTTCACCACGCCCAGCACGTTCGAGACGTGGGTGAACGCCACCAGCCGGGTGCGGTCGGTGATGACGGTGCCGGCCGCCTCCAGGTCCAGGGCGCCGTCGTCGGTCACGGGGATGTACCTCAGCGTGGCACCGGTCCGGGCGGCCAGTTCCTGCCAGGGGATCAGGTTGGCGTGGTGCTCCTGCTCGGTGACCACGACCTCATCCCCGGGGCCCAGGCGGAAGCGCTCGGCCGCCTCGCCGCCGCGGCCCACGCTGGCGTTGGAGAAGGCGTAGGCCACCAGGTTCAGGGCCTCGGTCGCGTTGGAGGTCCAGACCACCTCGTCCTCGGCGGCCCCCACGAAACCGGCCACGGCGGCGCGGGCGTCCTCGAAGAGCACCGTGGCCTCCGCGGCCAGGGTGTGCGCGCCGCGGTGGACCGCCGCATTGAGCTGCTCGTAGTAGCCGCGCTCGGCGTCCAGGACGGCGGCCGGCTTCTGCGAGGTGGCGCCGGAGTCGAGGTAGGCCACGGGATGACCGTTGACCTCGGTGGCCAGCAGTGGGAAGTCCCGCCGCCAGCGCACGACCTCGGCATCGGTCGGAAGGGTCGCGTGGGTGCTCGTAGTGCTCATCGTCCTGCCTCTCCAGAAGGTCCGGCGTCAGTGGTCGGTGACTGCCGCCGATAGACAACAGGCCCCCGCCGCCGCGGTCATTGCGGGGCGAGGGCCTGTCAGTCGGCGGTGACGGTGGGATTTGAACCCACGGTAGGGGTGAACCTACACAACATTTCGAGTGTTGCACCTTCGGCCGCTCGGACACGTCACCAGACCGGTCCATCTTACCGGAGGAGTCGGTGGACCGCCGAATCCTGTTCAGGCCCCCACCCGCAGGGGCGGGATGTTGTGGTTGAGCCGGAAGACGTTCTGCGGGTCGTACCACCTCTTCAGGGCGGCCAGGCGGTCCAGCTTCTCCTCGCCGTAGAGGGACGCCGCCCGGCGCCAGAGGTCCCCCTCGTCCGGTCCGGAGGAGGGGCCCTCGGGTTCCCGGGCCATGAAGTTCACGTACTGCGCGCCACCGGAGAACGGCTCCACGTCCCGGGCCAGGCCGCGCACGAAGGCGATGTTGCGCTCGTCGTCGGCCGCGGACCCCCAGAAGCCGTAGACATTCAGCCAGTACTCCGGGCTCCGGTCCGGGAACGCGGTCGCCCGGGGGTCCACGCGCCGGAACGCCCCGCCCATGTGGTGCAGGTCGAAGGCCGTGCCCTGCCAGGTCTGCTCTTCCGCCCGCGCGCACAGCACCGCGATGACCTCCTCGTCCAGCCGGAGCACCCCCGAGTTCTTCCAGTACGCGCGGACACCCTTCGGGAACAGGCCGTCCATCGCGGACTGCCACTCCGGCCATGCCGTGGGGCCGACCTCCTCGGCGTCGGGCGGGGCCATCCCGGCCAGCTCGTCGGCGTGGTCCAGGCCCTCGCCGTGCTCCGCACCGGCCCAGGCGAAGCCGATGACCAGCATCGGGTCAGCGCCCAGGTCCCAGTCCGGCGGGGGAGTCAGCGCGGTGAGGATGGCCGTCATCTCGTCCGGCAGGTCCCGGGTCCAGTCGGCGAAGGCCCGGAGCGCCCCCTCCCACCGGGGCCGGAAGTAGATGAGGTTGCCGCCCAGGACCGTGGGCGGCAGGGGGTGTGCCGCGAAGGTGAACGAGGTGACGGCCCCGAAGTTCCCGCCGCCGCCCGTCAATCCCCAGAGCAGGTCCGGGTTCTCCTCCGCGCTGGCGTGCACGGTGCGCCCGTCGGCCGTGACGACGTCCGCGGCCAGCAGGTTGTCCACCGTCAGCCCGTGCTTCCGGGTCAGCCAGCCGAAACCGCCGCCCAGGGTGAGCCCGGCGACCCCGGTGGCCGAGACGACCCCGATCGGCACGGCCAGCCCGTGGGCGGTGGTGGCCCGGTCCAGGTCCGCCAGCGTCGCGCCCGGCGCCACGGTCACCGTGCCCGTCTCCACGTCGACCGTGACGTCGCGGCAGCCCCCGAGGTCCAGCACCAGTCCGTCGTCCACGGTGCCGTAGCCGGCCACGCTGTGGCCGCCACC
>NZ_DAOMPX010000109.1:0-4425 GCF_035445025.1 Citricoccus sp.
CGCCCTCCCGGGGGCGGGGCCCGAGCCGGTTCCGCAGCATCTCCTCGTGGACGTCCCGGCGCCAGGGCAGCCCCTCCTGCAGCATCTCCGCCGCGACCAGCGCACCCTGGGACTCCGCGGCCAGCAGCAGCATCAGGCGCTGCGGATGCCGGGCGCCGGCGACGGCGGCCAGCTGGGTGGCCAGTTCCCGCGCCAGCTCGGTGGCCCCGGGGCTGCCGTCCTGTCCGGCACCCGCGGCCGGCAGGTCGAAGAACGCCTCCTGGTCCGGCGGCCCCGGCCGCGGCGCCTCCCCGTAGGGCTCCGGGTCCCGGACGGGCACGACGGCGGCGGGGGAGTACCGCACGCCGGTCGCCTCGAGCGTGGCCGCACCGAGGAGGATGCGCTGGGCGAGGCCGAGGTCCCAGCACCGGCCGAGCTCGATGCCGGTCCTCAGGAGCGGCGGGTACCCGGTGGCCACGGAGGCGAACACCCAGCGGATGGACGCGGGGTCCGTCCCGAGGCGCTCCGGCAGGGCACGGACGAGGCCGGGCAGCTGGTCCGGGCCGGCCGTGGGTCCCGGCGCGATCCGGTCACCGTCGACCAGGACCGCCTCCCATGATCCCGGGGTGCCGGAGCCGCCGCGTGCCGGCACGGGAGCGGACCGGGCGGACGACCCGGCAGGCGGCGCCGACGACCCGGCGGACGGGCCCGCTGAGGCCGCGGCGGCCGGACCGAGGACGATGTGCATGCCCCCAGTCAACCGGACGCCGCGACCGCGCCGGTACTTTCGCCCTGCCCCCGGCTGGGATAGGTTGGTCCCATGGCACGGTTCAGCTTCCTGGAATGGCCGGTCATCCGGCAGTTCCGCACGGACGACTCCTCCGGTCGAAGCTCTGCCGTGACCTCTCCGACCACGCGTTCCATCGTCCCGCGCACCACCACCGCGGACCGCTCCGTGCAGAGCGTGTGCCCGTACTGCGCGGTGGGTTGCGGGCAGAAGGTCTTCGTCACGGACGAGAGGGTCGTGCAGATCGAGGGGGACCCGGACTCACCGATCTCCCGCGGTCGGCTGTGCCCCAAGGGGTCGGCGAGCGAACAGCTCGTCAACGCCTCCAACCGCCAGACGAAGGTCCTCTACCGGGCGCCGCGGGCCACCGAGTGGCAGGAGATGGACCTCGAGACCGCCACCGAGATGGTGGTGGACCGGTTCCTGGAGTCCCGCCGCAACGGCTGGCAGGACCTGGACGAGCAGGGCCGCCGGCTGGCCCGCACCATGGGGATCGCCTCCCTGGGCGGGGCCACGCTGGACAATGAGGAGAACTACCTCATCAAGAAGCTGTTCACGGCGGCCGGCGCGATCCAGATCGAGAACCAGGCCCGTATTTGACACTCCGCCACGGTTCCCGGTCTGGGGACCTCCTTCGGGCGCGGCGGCGCCACCCAATCGCTGCAGGACATGGCCAACGCTGACTGCATTGTCATCCAGGGCTCGAACATGGCCGAGGCCCACCCCGTGGGCTTCCAGTGGGTGACCGAGGCCAAGGCGCGCGGTGCCAAGGTCTTCCACGTGGACCCGCGCTTCTCGCGCACCTCGGCGGTGGCGGACAGGCACGTGCCGATCCGTGCCGGTTCGGACATCGTGCTGCTGGGCGCGTTGATCAACTACGTCCTGACCCACGAGAAGTGGTTCAGGGAATACGTGGTGGCCTATACGAACGCCGCGACGATCGTGAACGAGGACTTCCGGGACGCCGAGGACCTGGACGGGCTGTTCTCCGGGTACGACGAGGAGTCCGGCGGCTACGACATGGAGTCCTGGGCCTACGAACCGGAGCCCGGCAGCGGTTCCGGGGGAGCCGGCGTCGGGGACGGGACCGCGGGGGACAGCGCCCGGGAGGACGGGGCGGAGGCCTCCACGGAGGCGGCCGGCCAGCAGTACGGTTCCGGTGGCCCGGACATCGAGACGCACGTGCCGCGCCGGGACGAGACGCTGCAGCACCCGCGCACCGTCTTCCAGATCCTGAAGCGCCACTACGCGCGCTACACCCCGGAGATGGTGCGGGACGCCTGCGGGATCTCGGTGGCGGACTTCGAGGAGCTGGCCCGGACGATCACCGAGAACTCCGGCCGCGAGCGCACCACCTGCTTCGCCTACGCCGTGGGCTGGACGCAGCACACGGTCGGCGCCCAGTACATCCGCACGGCCACCATCCTGCAGTTGCTGCTGGGCAACATGGGACGCCCGGGCGGGGGCATCATGGCCCTGCGCGGCCACGCGTCCATCCAGGGCTGCACGGACATCCCCACCCTGTTCAACCTGCTGCCCGGGTACCTGCCGATGCCCACCGTGGAGAAGCAGGACCTGGGCACCTACATAGAGTCGATTGCCTCCAAGACGCAGAAGGGCTACTGGGCCGAGGCCGACGCCTACACCGTCAGCCTGCTCAAGGCCTGGTGGGGGGACGCCGCCCACGCGGGCAACGACTACGCCTACGACTACATCCCCCGCCTCACCGGTCCCCACGGCACCTACCAGACCGTGGAGGGGATGATCGCCGGGGACGTCGAGGGCTACTTCCTGCTCGGGCAGAACCCGGCGGTCGGCTCCGCCAACGGCCGCATGCAGCGGATGGGCATGTCCCACCTGAAGTGGCTCGTGGTCCGGGACTTCCAGCTCATCGAGTCCGCCACCTGGTGGAAGGACGGTCCGGAGATCGCCACCGGCGAGCTGCGCACCGAGGATATCGAGACCGAGGTGTTCTTCTTCCCGGCGGCCAACCACGTGGAGAAGGCCGGCACCTTCACGCAGACCCAGCGGCTGCTGCAGTGGCGCCACCAGGCCGTGGCCCCGCCGGGTGACGCCCAGTCCGAGCTGCAGTTCTTCCACGAGATCGGCAAGCGGATCCGGGCCCGGCTGGCGGACTCCACCGACCCCCGTGACCGCCCGCTGCTGGACCTGACGTGGGACTACCCGGAGGACGAACACGGGGAGCCCGACGGTGAGGCCATCCTGCAGGAGATCAACGGCCATCAGCTCACCGGGCCCGATGCCGGCACGCTGCTCTCCAGCTACACCCAGATGAGGGCGGACGGTTCCACGGCCGGTGGTTGCTGGATCTACACCGGCGTCTTCGCGGACGGGATCAACCACGCCGCCGACCGCACTCCGGGCGGTGGCGACGGTCCCCAGACCGAGGAATGGGGCTGGGCCTGGCCGTCGAACCGGCGGATCCTGTACAACCGGGCTTCGGCGGACCCGCAGGGCCGGCCCTGGAGCGAGCGCAAGAAGCTCGTCTGGTGGGACGAGGACCAGGGCAAGTGGGTGGGCAACGACATCCCGGACTTCCCGGTGGACCGTGCGCCCGGCAGCACCCCGGACCCCTCACTGGGCGGTGCGGCCGCGCTGGCCGGGGACGACCCGTTCATCATGCAGGCCGATGGCAAGGGCTGGCTCTTCGCCCCCAAGGGGATGGTGGACGGTCCGCTGCCGACCCACTACGAGCCGCAGGAGTCCCCGGTGCGCAACCCGCTGTACCGGCAGCAGCACAACCCCACCCGGGTCACCCTGCCCCGCAAGGACAACCTCAGCGCGCCCGAACCGGGCGCCCCGGGATCGGACGTGTACCCCTTCGTGTTCACCACCTACCGGTTGACCGAGCACCACACCGCGGGCGGGATGAGCCGGTGGCTGCCGTACCTGGCCGAGCTGCAGCCCGAGATGTTCTGCGAGGTCTCCCCGGAACTGGCCGCCGAGCGCGGGCTGGAACCCTACGGGTGGGCCACGCTGATCTCCCCGCGGGCGGCGATCGAGGCGAAGGTCCTGGTGACCGAGCGGATGAGGCCGCTGCGGGTGGGCGGACAGACGGTCCACCAGATCGGACTGCCCTACCACTGGGGCGTCGGCAACGACGCGGTCGTCTCGGGTGACTCCGCCAATGACCTGCTGGGCATCACCCTGGACCCGAACGTGCTGATCCAGGGCTCCAAGGTCGGCGCCGTGGACATCCGGCCGGGACGGCGTCCCCAGGGCAGGCAGCTGTTGCGGCTGGTGGAGGACTACCAGCGCAGGGCGCACCTGACCGTGGAGTCCGGCAACGAAGGTGTCACCGGCAGCCACGAGGAGGCCGGCGCCGAGGAGGCCACCGACCGGTCCGAGCGGCTGGACCACGAATCGACGGACCAGCCAGGAGCCGAGGAGTAGATGCAGCGACTGACCGCACCGGACGCCGCCGCCGTGGGGGACAACCCCACGGCGGACGCCCACTACGAACACCCCCACGCCCGTAAGGGCTTCTTCACGGACACCTCGATCTGCATCGGCTGCAAGGCCTGCGAGGTGGCCTGCAAGGAGTGGAACCGCAACCCGGCGGACTCGGACTACGAGCTGTCCAACTCGTCCTTCGACAACTCCGAGGGCCTCAGCGCGGACACCTGGCGCCACGTCGC
>NZ_DAOMPX010000110.1:0-4326 GCF_035445025.1 Citricoccus sp.
CGTCGGCCATGGCCGGTGCCGCCGCGCTGTCGCAACTGGCCGCCGAGCTCCAGGACCACCTGGCGAAGCGTCCGCCGGATCCCGTCCGCTGGCCGGTGACCGACTGTCTCGACTCCGTCATGGCGAAACTGCGCCACCTGGCCAAGGAGACCGCCCGTCAATTGCAGCTGTTCCTGGACCGGCTCTCCGGAGGTTCCCAGCCCGCATGAACTGACGGCCCCGCCGAACCCGGAACGCACGAGACCCCAACACGCCGATCAGGCGGTTGGGGTCTCGTCGTCGCCAGGGGTCGTCGGCTCGGGGTGCCGGAATCCGGCTAACCGGACGTCTCGGCCGCCCCGGCAGCGCGGTAGCCGATGCCGCGCACCGTCTCGATCCACCGCGGCCGCCGCGGGTCGTCGCCGAGCTTGCGGCGCATGTTCCCGACGTGCACCTCGACCGTCCGCTCGTCCGACTCGGACACGAACGTTCCGGCATCGGGCTCGTCGCCACGCAGGATGCGGGTGAGCTCGGCCTTGGACCGGACGACCCGGCCGCTGCGCAACAACGTCTCCAGCAGCACGAACTCGGTGGGCGTCAGCGTCACGTCCCGACCCTCGGCCTCCACGTGGTGCACGTGCGGATAGAGCACCAGACCGTCCAGGGCCAACCGGGCGTCGGCCGAGGACGCATCCGCTCGTCCTGTGGAGCCGGACGGCGTGGCAGCGGCGGATCCGTCGGCGCCCGACGTCGGGCCGGCGCCCTGTTCGGCTGCGTGCCCTGCAGCGTGACCGGGCGCGGGCGCGGGGGTCACCGTGGCCAGCGTCGGGCCCGGGGTCTCGGCAGCGGGCGCGGGGGCGGCGCGGGGGCGACGCAGCATCGCCTCCACGCGGGCGCGCAGCTCGCGGGGGCGGAAGGGCTTGGTGAGGTAGTCGTCGGCGCCGGCATCCAGGCCCATGAGGGTGTCGATCTCCTCGTTGCGGGCGGTCAGCATGACGACGTACGCGTCGGTGAAACGCCGCACCCGGCGGGTGACCTCGTAACCGTCGATGTCCGGCAGGCCGAGGTCCACGGTGACCAGGACAGGGTCATTCTCCTTGACGGCGTCCACGCCGTCGGTGCCGTTGGCCGCCGCGTGGACCTCGAAGCCGGACTGGCCCAGCAGGGCCACCATCAGCTCCCGGATGTCCTCGTCGTCCTCGACCACTACCGCTACACGCCGGTCGTCCACCGCATTACCCCTCGTCATCCGTTGTTCGTCCAACGCTATAGCAGACCGCGGACGGCATAGGGTGGACTCGCAACAGCATACGGCCGTATCAGCGCCAGAACGGAGATACGTCATGCCCACACGCCGGACGTCGGTGACATCGTCTGCGGGGGCCACCTCCGAGTCGGCCGCAGCGCCCATCCTGGAGACCCTCCCGGACGTGACCAACCGGATCACGGCACACGGGCCGGTCAGGGATGAGGCCTCGGACGCAGGCCGGTACTTCGCCCAGTTTCCCCTGCGCTGGCGCGTGGTCCTGTCCCAGCTGCCCCTGACCATCTCCGTGGCCATCGTGTTCGTGTTTGTCCTGGTGGTGCCCCAGCCGGCAGGCCACGGGCCGGGGACCATGCCGGCCGCGACTCCCGGGTTCTTCCTCGGGGTGACCGGGGTCATGGTGTTGACGCTCGCGGCGGTGGTCATCCCCTGGGACCGGTTGCCGTCCCTGACGTACTGGTCCATCCCGTTGCTGGACTTCATCCCGATCGCCCTGATCTGGGAGTCCGCCCGGTTCGCGCTGGACGGGATGACCATGCTCCCCGCGTTCCCCGTCTTCTGGCTGGCCTGGTCCGGCATCTACCCCTTCTGGGGCCTGTTGCTGGGGTTCATCGGCAGCGCCTCGGCGATCTGGTGGCCCTACCTGATCAACCTGGGCACCGTGGCCCGGGAAGACCTGTTCCGGCCGGCGCTCGTGCCGTTCTTCATGCTGTCCCTGGCGGTCGCCGCGAGCGTGCTGGCGCGCAGCATGGACCGGCAACGTGATGAGCTCAAGGACGTGCTGGCCACGACCCACCAGCAGAACCGCCGGCTGGAGGCCATCCTGGACACCACGGACGTGGGCATCGTGGTGACCGACCGGGAGGGCAACGGCCTGATCTGGAACGCGGCGCAACAGCGCCAGCACCTCATCGGCCAGCCGGAGGGACGGCACGACGCCACGGAGAGCGAGCTGCTGATCTTCGAACCGGACGGCGTCACCCCGGTCCCCGCGGAGGAACGCGCGCTGTACCGGGCCGTCCGCGGGGAGAGCTTCTCCGACCGGCTCTACGCGCTCGGGGTGGATGGCAGCCAGCAGTTCATGTCCGTCTCCGCCCAGGCCATGAGGGACGACGACGGTGAGTTCGACGGCACCGTGGTGGTCTTCCAGAACGTCACCGACCTGATCGACGCGATCCGGGCCCGGGAGAAGTTCGTGGCGGACGTCTCCCACGAGTTCCGCACCCCGCTGACCTCGATCATCGGGTACCTGGACCTGGCGATCGAGGACGAACAGGACGAGGTGGTCGCGCGCTACCTGCGGACCTGCCAGCGCAACTCGGAACGGCTGCTCGCCCTGGTCAACTCGCTGCTGGACTCGGCCTCCGGCAACGCCGTGGCGGCGCTGGAGCCCACGGACCTGGCCCGGCTCGTGCAGCACAGCGTGGAATCGGCGCAGGTGCGAGCGGACAACGAGGGGATCACCCTGGTCACGGACCTGCCGGAGGGACTGCCCGTGCAGGCGGACAAGATCAAGATGAGCCAGGTCGCGGACAACCTGATCTCCAACGCCGTCAAGTACACCGAGTCCGGCGGCACGGTCACCGTGACGGTCCGCCGATCGGGGGACTGCGCCGAGGTGGCGGTCGCGGACACTGGCATCGGGATCAGCCCCGAGGACCAGGAGGGGTTGTTCACCAACTTCTACCGCACCGAGCACGTCCGGCGGGCAGCCATTCCCGGGACCGGCCTGGGCCTGGCCATCACGCGGGCCTTCGTCCGCGCCCACGGGGGCGAGATCAGGGTGGTCTCCGAGCCCGGGGTCGGCTCGACCTTCACGGCGTCGATCCCGGTGGACGGTCCCTCGGCGCCGTCAGCGGAGGCGCCGGAAGCAGAGGAGTCAGCAGAGCCAGCGGAATCAGCGGAGTCGGCGGAGTTACGATCACGCTAGACGTCGATTCCACCGGCGTGTCCCGACGTGCAGCGTGATCGTAACTCTCGCCGGGTGGTCGGAGGTCGGAGGTCGGTGGCCGGGTGGCCGGTGGTTCAGGCGAGCAGGCGCCAGCTGCCCGGTTCCACGCGCGAGCCGGCACGCAGCCGGGCGGCACCGGACTCGTCCCAGGGCTCGGAGCGGGCGATGTGCTCGGCCCGCCCCGTCCAGGCGGTGCAGACCTGGGGGATGTACGCGTCCTCCTGGCCCATGAACAGCCGGCGGCGGAACATGGCCCACTCGATGGCCGGCACCGCCACGGAGTAGGCCCCGCCGACGTCGATGCCGTCCAGCTCGTGCAGGACCGCGTCCCGGCCGGACTGCGCGGCCAGCCAGACGCGCGTCGAGGCCGGAGACAGCGGCCGGGCCAGGGCGGCGAGCCCGACGTCGAGGCTCGGGTCCGCCTCGGAGGGCACCGGGAGCAGGTCGGTGGCATTGCGCCAGTCACCGAACGGGGAGCCGTCCGGGAGGACCACGGCACCCTCCTGGTCGCCGGTGTTGCGCCAGGGGTCCTCGGGGTCCAGGGTCTCGACCAGGTCCGTCAGCACGCCGGAGGCCCACAGGCGGAACCACTGCGGGTCGGTGGAGGAGATCCGCCGCAGTTCATCACTCGCCGATGCGCGGTACTCGTCGGGGACCAGCGGTTCACACCGGCTGATGGTCCACCTCGAGACAGCCTCTCTTATGGTCACGACAACGTCCTCTGGTCTGACGGGCACTGCGGCTGGGGGGTCGCCGCGGGGTGCGGCAGGGGATCGCCGCGTAGTCAAGTCTACCGAGGGCATGCTCGCTCAGAGGGGGTTCAGTCGCGTTCCGCGTAGCGCTCGAGTAGGGATCGTCACCCTCGGTCACGGAACGCGTACGGTCGCGGCCCGGGTTCGAGTGGTGCTGACGAAACCGGCGGCCGACAAGGAGTGATGATGCATAGGACGGGCATGGCGGAGGACGGACAACCACGGCGGCACCCGGTGCTGGAGACGTTCTGCCGGCGGCTGGAGTCCATCCTCTGGGGCCGGGCCGCCGAGACCCTCCGGGACGCCGGACGGCCGGCCGGGGAGCGGGAGGTCCTGCTGTTGCCGATGTGGGACTGGCGCCTCCCCGCCATGGAGATCGG
>NZ_DAOMPX010000111.1:0-4227 GCF_035445025.1 Citricoccus sp.
CCCCGAGGAGGAGCCGTGGCCACCCATCACACGCCGCCGGCGTCGGGCCCGCGGGTCGTACGCGCCCCGCGCGGGCCGCAGATCACCGCCCGGTCCTGGCAGACCGAGGCGGCCAAGCGGATGCTCATGAACAACCTGGACCCCGAGGTGGCCGAGCGCCCGGAGGACCTGGTCGTCTACGGCGGAACGGGCCGGGCCGCGCGGTCCTGGGAGGCCTTCGACGCGATCGTGCGCACGCTCGACACCCTCGGAGCCGACGAGACCCTGCTCGTCCAGTCGGGCAAGCCGGTCGGGGTGCTCACCACCCACGAATGGGCCCCGCGGGTGCTCATCGCCAACTCCAACCTCGTCGGGGACTGGGCCACGTGGGAGCACTTCCGGGCCCTCGAGGCCGAGGGGCTGATGATGTACGGCCAGATGACGGCCGGGTCCTGGATCTACATCGGCACCCAGGGCATCCTGCAGGGCACCTTCGAGACCTTCGCCGCCGTCGCCCGCAAGCGCTTCGGCGGGACGCTGGCGGGCACCCTGACCCTCACCGCCGGCTGCGGCGGGATGGGCGGGGCGCAACCGCTGGCCGTGACCCTCAACGGGGGAGCCTGCCTCATCGTCGACGTCGACGCGGCCCGGCTGCGGCGCCGCCGGGACCAGCGCTACCTGGACGAGGTCGCCCCGGACCTGGACACCGCCGTGCACCGGGTCCTGGCCGCCCGGGCGGAGGGGCGAGCCCTGTCCGTCGGGCTGGTCGGCAACGCGGCCGAGGCCCTGCCCGAGCTGCTGGACCGGAGGCTCCCGGCCGACGTGGTCACCGACCAGACCTCCGCCCACGACCCGCTGTCCTACCTGCCGGTGGGTGTGGACATCGACTCCTGGCGGGCCGAGGCCGCGCAGGACGCGGAGAAGTTCACCCGGCGGGCGCGCGAGTCGATGGCCCGGCACGTGGAGGCGATGGTCGGGTTCGCCGACCGCGGCGCGGAGGTCTTCGACTACGGCAACTCGATCCGCGACGAGGCCCGCACGGCCGGGTACGAGCGCGCCTTCGACTTCCCCGGCTTCGTGAAGGCCTATATCCGCCCGCAGTTCTGCGAGGGGCGCGGCCCATTCCGGTGGGTGGCGCTGTCCGGCGACCCGGCCGACATTGCCGTCATGGACCGTGCCCTGATGGAGCTGTTCCCGGACCACGCGGACCTGCACCGGTGGTTGCGAGCCGCCGCCGAGCACGTCGAGTTCCAGGGGCTGCCCGCCCGGATCTGCTGGCTGGGCTACGGCGAGCGGGCCCGGGCCGGGCTGCTGTTCAACCGCCTCGTGGCCGAGGGCAGGGTCTCGGCCCCGATCGTCATCGGCCGCGACCACCTCGACTCCGGGTCGGTGGCCAGCCCCTACCGGGAGACCGAGGGGATGCTCGACGGCACCGACGCCGTGGCCGACTGGCCGCTGCTCAACGCCCTCGTCAACACCTCCTCGGGCGCCACCTGGGTGTCCATCCACCAGGGCGGCGGCGTGGGGATGGGGCGCTCGATCCACGCCGGCCAGGTCTGCGTGGCCGACGGCACCGAGCTGGCCGCCCGGAAGCTGGAACGGCTCCTGACGAACGACCCCGCCACGGGCGTGATGCGCCACGTGGACGCCGGCTACGACCGGGCGCGGGAGGTCGCCGCCGAGCGCGGGGTGCGGATCCCGATGGCCGAGGAACCCGATGCACCCGTCCGGCCCGGGAAGCCCGGTGGGAACGGGACCTGATGCGCACCGTCGTGACGGACATCGCCGAGCTGGTGACCAACGACGCCGGCGCCCCCGGCCTGCTGGGCGTCGTCGCCGACGCCACCCTGCTCCTCGAGGACGGCCGGGTCCGCTGGGCCGGTCCGGCCGCCGAGGCCCCGATCGAGGCGGCACTGGCCGAGGAGGGCATCAGCGCCGGCGGCGGTGCGGTCCTGCCGGGGTTCGTCGACAGCCACACCCACCTCGTGTTCGCCGGGGACCGCTCGGCGGAGTTCGCCGCCCGCATGGCCGGACAGCCCTACACGGCCGGTGGCATCACCGCCACGGTGGCCGCCACCCGCGCTGCTGGCACGGCAGAGCTCGAGGAGAACCTCGTCCGCCTGCTCCGGCAGGCCGAGCGCTCCGGCACCACCACGGTGGAGGTCAAGACCGGGTACGGGCTGAGCCTCGAGGAGGAACTGCGCGCCCTGGACATCATCAACCGGCACACGGAGGACGCCACCCTGCTGGCCGCCCACGTGGTCCCGCCGGAGTACCGCGACGATCCCGAGGGCTACGTCGACCTGGTGGTCGAGCGGATCATCCCGGCGGCGGCCGGACGGGCCCGGTGGGTCGACGCGTTCTGCGAGGAGGGGGCCTTCACCGTGGAGCAGTGCGCTCGCGTCCTCACGGCCGGCCGGGAGCACGGGATGATGCCGCGGCTGCACGCGAACCAGCTCACCGCCGGCGGGGCGCTGCAGCTCGCCGCGCGCCTGGGCTGTGCCTCCGCCGATCACGCCACGTTCGCCTCCGAGGCCGACCTGGCCGCGCTGGCCGGCGCCGGCACCGTGGTGACCCTGCTACCCGGCGCCGAGTTCTGCACCCGACAGCCCTACCCGGACGCCCGCCGCTACCTCACCGCTGGGGTCACCCTCGCCCTGGCCACCGACTGCAACCCCGGTTCGAGCTTCACCAGCAGCATGCCCTTCTGCATCGCGGTGGCCGTGCGGGACATGCACTTCACCGTGGACCAGGCGGTGTGGGCCGCCACCGCCGGGGGAGCGGCCGCGCTGCGCCGGCCCGACGTCGGCCGGCTCACCGCCGGCGCCCGCGCCGACTTCATCGTCCTGGACGCGCCCAGCCACCGGTACCTGGCCTACCGGCCCGGGGTCGACCTCGTCCGGCGGGTGTACCGGGGCGGTCGCCTGATCGCGGGGCAGGACTGGCCGTGACACCGATCGAGCTGGACCCGGACGCCCTGAGCCTGCGCGACGTCGTCGCCGTGGCCCGGTTCGGGGCGCCGGTGACGATCAGCGCCGCCACGCTCGACCGGGTCCGGGCGACCCGGCAACACGTCGACCGGCTCGCCGGGGCCGCACGCCCCGTGTACGGGGTCTCCACCGGGTTCGGCGCCCTGGCCCAGCGGCACATCCCCGGTGCGCTGCGCAGTCGTATGCAGCGGTCCCTCGTCCGCTCGCACGCCGCCGGGATGGGCCGGCCGGTGGAACGCGAGGTGGTCCGCGCGCTGATGCTGTTGCGGGCCCGCACCATGGCCACGGGCCGGACCGGCGTGCGGCCCGGGACGCTGACCGGTTACGTGGCGGTCCTCAACGCCGGGATCACCCCGGTGGTCCGCGAGTACGGCTCTCTCGGGTGCTCGGGGGACCTGGCGCCGCTCGCGGCGTGCGCCCTGGTGCTGACCGGAGAGGGCGAGGTCCTGGACGCCGAGGACCGGCCCGTCCCTGCCGCCGGCGCCCTGGCGGCCGCCGGGATCACCCCGGTGCGGCTCGAGGAGAAGGAGGGCCTGGCGCTGGTCAACGGCACGGACGGGATGCTGGGCATGCTGGTCCTGGCGCTGGACGACCTGGAGAACCTGCTGACGGTGGCGGACCTCTCCGCCGCGGCGAGCGTGGAGGCGTTGCTGGGTACCGACCAGGTGTTCCGGCCGGAGGTGCTGGGACCCCTGCGCCCCTATGACGGCCAGACCACCAGCGGGGCCAACATGTTCGCCGCCCTGAGGGGTTCGGCCATCGTGGCCTCGCACCGGGACTCGGACCACCTGGTGCAGGACGCGTATTCGCTGCGCTGCGCCCCGCAGGTGACCGGCGCCGCCCGGGACACCCTGGCCTTCGCCGAGCAGGTGGCCGGGCGCGAGCTCCGCGCCGCGATCGACAACCCGGTGGTGCTCGACGACGGGTCCGTCTCCTCGAACGGGAACTTCCACGGCGCCCCGCTGGCCCACGCCCTGGACTTCCTGGCCATCGTGGTGGCCGACGTGGCCTCGATTACCGAGCGGCGCACGGACCGGCTGATGGACGTCGCCCGGAACCAGGGCCTGCCACCGTTCCTGGCGGACGACCCGGGCGTGGACTCGGGGCTGATGATCGCCCACTACACGCAGGCGGCGATGGTCGCCGAGACCAAGCGGCTGGCGGTGCCGGCCAGCGTGGACTCGATCCCCAGCTCGGCGATGCAGGAGGACCACGCGTCCATGGGCTGGCACGCCGGGCGGAAGCTGCGCACCGCCCT
>NZ_DAOMPX010000112.1:0-4182 GCF_035445025.1 Citricoccus sp.
CGAGCCGGTGGACGTCCGTCGGAGTCGTCGTCATCCCCTCACTCTAGGAGACCGGGCACCACCCGAAGTCCGGGACCAGTGGTTCAGGTCCAGTGCTGCATGGGTGCGCCGATCTGTCCCAGCTCGGTCATGGCGAACTGGTGAAGCTCGCGCACCTTCGCATTGCGCAGGGCGCCGGGCGGGTAGATCAGCTGGACCGAGTTCTCCGGCAGCTCGTCGGCGATCTGCGTGTAGACGAGACGTCGGCCCTCATACGTGACGTCTCCTCGGGGACGTCCCATGATCACCGAGTAACCGAGGCCCCGGCCCACCAGGGAGCGGATGGCTTCCACATTGCGCAATCGCCAGTGCACCCGCGGGGTGAAGCCGACGCTGGCCATCATGGACATGATCAGGTCGGGGGCCGGTTTCAGTCCAAGCAGCACCGCCGGTTCATCCCCCAGTTCGGCGAACCGTACCTGTGCGCGACCCGCCAGGCGGTGGTCTTGCGGCAGGACCAGCTGTAACCGGACCGGCGCCACCGTGGTTCGTTCCACGTCGGTGTCCACGTGTAACTGGTACATGAAGGCGGCGTCGAGCCGGCCTGCCAGGAGCATCTGTTGCAGTTCGTCCGAGGAGCCTTCGTGCACCTCGACCTGCACCCGGGGGTGGTGGTCGGCGAAGTGGCCCAGTACCGGGGGCAGCAGCCACGGGGTGAGGGTGTCGAAGCAACCGATGGACAGGGTGCCGGCCAGCTCGCCGCGGATGGCACTGGCCGAACTCTCCATGGCCTCCGCCGCGGACAGCACGGCCCGTGCCTGAGCTTCCAGGTCCCGGCCGGCCGCGGTGAGTACCGATCCGGTGGCACGACGCCGCATCAACAGCTGGACGCCCATCGTCTTCTCCAAGGCGCTGAGGGAGGCCGACAGGGTCCCGGCGGTCACGTGGAGACGCTGGGCGGCCGCCGCGAGAGTGCCCTCCTCGGCGATGGCCACGAAGTACTCCAGCTGACGGATCGTCACCGCAAGCATCTTTGTCTCCATCAAACTTGATCTGCGTTTACATTCGATTTACCCATACTATGGACTGCGCCATAGTCGAGGTGTGACCCAGATGACATTCGAATCCGCAGACCTCGCCCCTCGGGTGATCACCCTCGGCACTGCCGGCGGGCCCCGCTGGTGGGGAACCGACCCGGTCGGGCGCCGCAGGAACGGGATTGCCACGGCCGTCGTGGTCGGCCCCGCGGTGTACGTGGTGGACTGTGGCCGAGGCGCCAGCACCCAGTTCGCCTAAGCCGGCCTCAGTATGGACCGGCTGCGCGGGGTGTTCCTCACCCACCTGCACTCAGACCACACCGTGGACCTCGCCGGGATGCTGCTGTTCGGCTGGATGATGTCCGGACCGCGGCCGGACGGACCGATCCCGGTGATCGGCCCCGGTGACCGCGGAATGCTGCCCGCCGTGAACCCGCGCGCCATCGGTGAGGTTGCCCCGCTGACTCCGCAGGCCCCCACGTCCGGGACCGTGCAGTTGGTGGAGCACCTGCTGACCGCCTACTCCGCCGATGTCACCGACCGCATGCTCGACTCATTGCGCCCCTCCCCGTACACACTCTTCGCCCCGCAGGATGTGACTCTGCCCGAGCACAGCGGATATCACCCCAACCTGAACCCGAGTCCGGCCGGGCTGGAGCCATTCACCGTGTTCGAGGACGAGTTCGTCCGGGTCACGGCCACCCTGGTGGTGCACCCGCCGGTGGCCCCGGCCTTCGCGTTCCGCTTCGACACCGAGCACGGGTCAGTGACGATCTCCGGGGACACCGCTCCCAGCGAGAACCTGGTGCGACTGGCCACCGGCACCGACCTGCTCCTGCACGAGGCCATCGACATGGGCTGGGCCGAAGCCTCCTACCGGGACGTGGACGCCGCCACCCGTGAGGCCACGCTGGACCACCACCGCAAGTCCCACACCACGCCGCGCCAGGCCGGCCAGGTCGCCGCCGCCGCCGGCGTCGGCACCCTGGCCCTGCATCACCTGGTACCGGGCCATGCCGACGCCTCCGTCTGGCACGAGGCCACCGAGACCTTTTCCGGACCCGTCGTCGTACCCGAGGACCTGCAGTCCATCGCCGTCGCCCGCCGCCCCCGCCCTGCGCTGGCCGCCACCTCTCTCTAGGATCATCATGACGCAGACCATGCCCCCCACTCCCTCTTCCACCAGCCCCTCGGCGCCCCCGGCATCGGAGTCGCTCAACACGCCGCACATGCGGCGCATCCTCACCTCGAGCTTCGTCGGCAGCGCCATCGAGTACTACGACTTCCTGCTCTACGCCACGGCCGCGGCCCTGGTGTTCAACAAGGTCTTCTTCGTCAACCTGGATCCGGTGTGGGCCACCTTCGCCTCCTTCGGCACCCTGGCCGCCGGTTACCTGGCCCGCCCGGTGGGAGGAGCAATCTTCGGGCACTACGGCGATCGGCTCGGACGCAAGAAGATGCTGGTGCTGTCCATGCTGCTGATGGGTTTCGCCACCACCGCCATGGGACTGTTGCCGACCACAGCCGCCATCGGCATGGCCGCCCCCGCTCTGCTCATCACCCTGCGGGTGATCCAGGGCATCGCCGTGGGCGGTGAATGGGGCGGGGCCATGCTCATCGCCCTCGAGCAGGCTCCGGGCGGCAAACGGGGCTTCGCCGCCAGCTTCGCCAACATGGGCGCCCCGGCCGGTGCCACCCTGGCCACCTTGGCGATGTCCGCGGCCACGCTGCTGCCGGAAGATCAGTTCCTCTCCTGGGGCTGGCGCATTCCGTTCCTGATCAGCGCCGTGCTGGTGGTCATCGCCCTGGTCATTCGGCTGAAGATTTCCGAGAGCCCGCTGTTCCAGCAGTTCGAGCATGAAGCAGACCGTCGGCGCATGCCGATCCTGGATGTCTTCACCCAGTACCCCAGGCAGCTGGGCCTCGGCGTGCTGGCCGGCATCGCGCAGTTCACCATGGCCGGCATGGTCACCGTCTGGGCCGTCAGCGAGGCCGTGGCCCTCGGTGCAGACAAGACCGGTGTGCTCAACGCCAAGGCAATCGCGGCCGCCGGCATGTTGATCGCCACGATCGTCAGCGCCCGCCTGTGTGACCGCTTCGGACGCCGACGGATCATGCTCTTCGGCATCAGCGCTGCCTACCCCATCCTGATGCTGGTCCAGACCGGCACCGTCGCCGGTTACGCCACCGCCGTGATCCTCGGCCAGGTCATCCAGGGCTTCATGTTCGGCCCCCTGGGTGCCTTCATCGCGGAGATGTTCCCCACCCGCGTGCGTTACACCGGTTCCTCGATCGCCTACCAGGCCTCATCCACCATCGGCGCCGGTTTCACCCCCATGCTGGCCGCCGGAATTCTCGCCGCGACCTCCGGCATTGCCGTGCTCGGCGGACTGTGGATGGCCGTCCTCGGCGTGTGCGCCCTGGCCGTGATCTTCGCTCCCGAGGGTCACCGTCGCGAGCTGGCGGACATCCGGTAGCGGCCGACTCCTGGTCAGGCCCCCTCACGCCCCGGATGAGACGTCGTCCGGGGCCAGAGGAGGGTGACCAGGGCCCTTCGTCCCGGGGGAGGGCCGATCTGCACGGCCACCGGCAGTGTTCCGGAGGGGTGACGGGAAGAGCACCCCCCTTTACGGGCGGAGCCGGGCACGGAAGGGTGGGGACTGTCCGGTCGTCCGCGACCGGTCCTGGACTCCACGACGAAAGGCAGGATCCACCCATGTCAGGAAACCTTCTGGCCCGCTCCATCCACGACCTGACCGCCGCCGCCTGGTTCGGTGGTTCGTTGATGGGCGCGGTGGGCCTGAACGGCGCCACCGCCCAGGCGAAGGACCCCACCGAGCGCACGCGACTGTCCAGCCTGGGCTGGAAGCGCTGGGCACCCGTGCAGACAGCGGCCTTCGCCGCGCACCTGGGCACCTGGGCACCGATCCTCTGGGAGAACAAAGGTCGCTACGTGACCCAGCAGGGGGTCATGCGCTGGACGTGGGTCAAGGCCGGCGTGACCGTGGCCGGTGCTGCCGTGACGCTGTACTCCGGGATGCTGGGCAGGAAGGTGGATGAGCTGTCCCAGCAGGGCGCCCAGGGCGCCACCGAACCCTCGCCCACCGCCTCCCCGGAGCTGCAGGAGGCCCAGGAGCAACTTCGGCTGCTGCAGTGGACCATCCCC
>NZ_DAOMPX010000113.1:0-4112 GCF_035445025.1 Citricoccus sp.
CTGGCCCGCTCCGGCAGGGGCACGCCGCAGGAGCTGTCCGGCGGGACGTTCACCATCAACAACTACGGCATCTTCGGCACCGACGGTTCGGCGGCGATCATCAACCATCCCGAGGTCGCGATCCTCGGGATGGGGCGGATCATCGACCGGCCGTGGGTCGTGGACGGCCAGCTGGCCGTGCGCAAGGTGATGCAGCTGTCCCTGGTGTTCGACCACCGCGTCTGCGACGGGGGAGAGGCCGGCGGCTTCCTCCGGTTCGTGGCCGACTGCTTCGAGAACCCGGTGGGGCTGCTGGCGGACATGTGACCGGCGGGGGCACTGCCGCTGCCGAGTCTCTGACGACCACTCCGTGTGGTGCCAAGGGTGCCCGTCCTCTCGTGGGACGGGCACCCTTGCTGTTCGCCGTGGGTGGTGCCCAGTGCGGGGGCGGCGCGGCGTGTGGTGGTCATGGTGGACTCGGTTTTCGCAGCTCAATCGTTGTTGTTCGCAACAATTAATCTTAGGATCCAGTTCACGGGCCGCGATCCGCCGGCCCCGTGAACAGGGCCTTCCAGGCGATCGGGGTGATCGCGGGCCCGGCGGGCACGGAGGGTGATATGCATTACTTCAGGCGACCATCGCAGCGATCGACGACGCTCCCGCCCGACGGGTCCGGTGCGGGTACCCGGCGGGCCCTCCGGGCCGCCCTTGGCGTCCTGGCCGCGACCGGGTTGCTCCTCGGCTCCGCCGTGGTGCCGGCCGCGGGTGCGGGGATTCCCGGCCAGCAGGAGCGGCCGTCGGTCGCGAGCTCACCCTAGCGGTCGGCCCCTCCGCTGACCAGGCCGACGTGTGAGGCGCTTGCGGAGTTCGACTTCGCCTCCACGCAGATCACCTCGGCGGAGATCGTCCAGCCCGGTGTACTCACCCACCGGGGGGAGCGCATCGGCAAGCACTGCCTCGTCACCGGGCGGATGAACGAGCGGGTCAGCGAGGTCGACGGTGAGACCTACGCGATCGGCTTCGAGATGCGCCTGCCCATGCACTGGAGCGGCCGGTTCCTCTACCAGGGCAACGGCGGCCTGGACGGGTCCGTGGCGACGGCGTACGGCCGCGCCGGCGGCAGCGACAGCGGCCTGCAGATGGGCATGGCGGTCCTCAGTTCCGACGCCGGCCACACCGGCGCGCAGAACCCGACCTTCGGCCTCGACCCGCAGGCGAGGCTGGACTACGGCTACCAGGCCGTCGGCACGCTGACCCCCATGGCCAAGGCGCTCGTGACCGAGGCCTACGGCACTGCGCCGCACCACTCCTACGTCGCCGGATCGTCCAACGGCGGCCGGCACACCATGGTCGCCGCCTCCCGGTACACGGACGAGTACGACGGCTTCCTGGCTGTGGCCCCGGGCTTCAACCTGCCCCAGGCCGCCGTCGCCCAGCTCTGGGGTGCTCAGCGGTGGAACACGGTCGCCACCTCCGAGGACCTGTCCTCGGCGTTGACGGTCGCCGAGCGGCAGGTGGTGGCCGAGGCCATCCTCGCCCAGTGTGACGGCCTGGACGGCCTCGACGACGGCCTGGTCCAGTCCAGCGACGACTGCCAGGAGTCCTTCTCGGTCGCCGAGCACGTGCCCACCTGTGAGACCGACTGTGACGGCACGTGCTTGAGCGCGGAGCAGAAGGCCGTCGTGACCGAGGTCTTCGCCGGGGCCACCACCAGCGGGGGAGAGGACATCTACTCCTCCTTCCCCTACGACCCGGGGTTGGTGCAGACCGGCTGGGCCGACTGGAAGTTCACCTCCCCGATCTCCCGGGACTCCGTGGCGGTGGGGTACATCTTCTCCACCCTGCCCTACGCCCCCGCCCTGAACGCGCTGCGGGACTTCGTCCTGGACCTGGACATCGATGACGCCAACGAGCGGATCCACGCCACCGAGGGGGCCTATGCGGAGAGCGCCATGGAGTTCATGACGCCGACCGACCTGGACTTCGAGGACCTGCAGCAGAGCGGCGGGAAGATGATGGTCCTCCACGGCGCCTCGGACGGGGTGTTCTCGATGGAGGACACCACGGCCTGGTACCGGGGCCTGGACGAGCATCACGGCGGGGACGCCTCGGACTTCGTCCAGTACTTCCAGGTGCCCGGCATGGGCCATACCCAGGGCGGGCCGGCCACCGACCGGCACGACTCGCTGGCGGCCCTGGTCGACTGGGTGGAGGAAGGTGATCGACCGGACCGCCTGGAGGCCTGGGTGAACCCGGCGAACACCCAGTTGCCGGCGGACTGGTCCACGGACCGCTCCCGGCCGTTGTGCGCCTACCCGGCCGTGGCGACCTACGCCGCCGGGGACTCCGAGTCCGCGGACAGCTTCGACTGCCAGGGGTAGCCGGATCGTGCCGGCCGAGGATGGGGGACCTTGTGGGGGGCGGGAGGATGCGTTGGTGCCTCCCCGCCCTCCGGGTGCCCCGTCGTCTGAATATTGTTTGAAAGATTGTTGACAATGTGGTCCGGCGCATGACCTAATGGGTCTGGGCGCCGTGCCGCCGCTCCAGCGGAAAGAGGCCGGCCAGCAGGCCGAATGGTGCTCTAGACCAGTCGACACACAGGGGGAGACATGGGTGGCGTCGTCGTCACGGACATCTCGCGCGCGGAGGGGGCAGTGGTCGACGCCCTGGCCCGGCACGGGGTGGCCACCGTCCATGAGGCGATGGGCCGCACCGGCCTGGCGGGGCCGTCGCTGCGGCCGATCCAGCAGGGCGTGCGCATCGCGGGAACCGCCGTGACCGTCGTCGGCCAGCCCGGTGACAACCTCATGATCCACGCGGCCGTCGAGCAGGTGCGGCCCGGTGACGTCCTGGTGGTCACCACCACCTCGCCCTCGGTCGACGGTGCCTTCGGCGACCTCTTCGCCACGGCGCTCAAGGCCCGCGGCGTGCGCGGCCTCGTCACCACGACCGGCGTCCGGGACACCCAGGACCTGCGGGACATGGACTTCCCCGTCTGGGCCGCAGCGGTGTTCTCGCAGGGCACCGTCAAGGCCACGGGAGGGTCGGTGAACGTGCCGGTCATCGTCGAGGGGGTGCGGGTCGAGCCCGGCGATGTCGTCATCGCGGACGACGACGGCGTCGTCGTGGTCCCGCAGGACCGCGCCGCCGAGGCCCTCACCGCCGCCGAGGCGCGTGCGGCCAAGGAGGAGGCCGACCGTGCGGCCTACGCCGCCGGCACCGAGTTGAGCCTGGACCGCAAGGGACTGCGTTCCCTCCTGTCCGAGCTCGGCGTCGAGTACACCACCCAGGCCGAGTACCGCCGTGGCCGGTGATCCCGTCCTCGACGGCGTCCCGTGCATGCTGATCCGCGGCGGCACCAGCAAGGGCGCCTTCTTCCTCGCCGAGGACCTGCCGGACGACCCGCGTGAGCGTGATGCACTGCTGCTGCGGATCATGGGCACCCCGGACCCCCGCCAGGTCGACGGGATCGGCGGGGCGCACCCGCTGACGAGCAAGGCCGCGATCGTCTCCCGCTCGGAGATGGCCGGCATCGACGTCGACTACCTGTTCCTCCAGCTGGGCGTGGACGAGGCGGTCGTCGGCACCACGCAGACCTGCGGGAACCTGCTGGCCGGCGTCGGCCCGTTCGCGGTCGAACGAGGCCTCGTCGACGCCGAGGCGTCCACGACCTCGCTCCGGGTCCGCATGCTCAACACGGACGATGTCGCGACCGCGACGTTCGCGACCCCGGACGGCCGGGTCGACTACGACGGCGACGTGGGCATCGACGGCGTGCCCGGCACCGCCGGCGGGATCCGCCTGGACGTCGGGGCGGGACCGGAACGCTCGCTCCTGCCCACCGGCAACGTCACCGACACGATCGACGGCCACGAGGTCACCCTGGTCTCCAACGGCATGCCGGTCGTGCTGCTCCGCGCCTCGGAGTTCGGTGTCACCGGCGAGGAGAGTCCCGAGGACCTCGAGTCCCGTCCCGAGCTGGCCGAGACCCTCGAGGGCATCCGCCGGCAGGCGGGACCGCTCATGGGGCTGGGGGACGTGACCGAGCAGACCGTCCCGAAGATGTTCCTGCTCTCCGCCCCCCGCGCCGGCGGGGCCATCTCCACCCGGGCCTTCATCCCGCACCGGGTCCA
>NZ_DAOMPX010000114.1:0-3360 GCF_035445025.1 Citricoccus sp.
GAACGCGAGTACGGCGAGTCCAAGATGAGCGGGAACATCATCACCGAGGCCGTCGCCTCGGTGACCAAGTGGGGCCTGCAGGCCCGCTGGAACGTCCTCAAGGCCCGGTTCGGCGGCTGAGCCCCGGACCCGGCGCAGGGAACAGCAGAGGCCCGCATCGATCGCGATGCGGGCCTCTGCTGCCTGGTGGTCCGGGACGTCCCGGCGCTCAGTAACCGGTCAGGAGCTGGTCTTCTCGCCCCGGCGTTCGCGGAGCTTGTTCAGCTGGCCCTCCAGGGCCTCCTCGAGCTCCTCGATGCTGCGCCGCTCCAGGAGCATGTCCCAGTGGGTGCGGACCGGCTTGGCGTCGGTCTGGTCCGGCTTCTCGCCGTCGACCAGGAGCGCCTCCTTGCCGGTCTTCGAGGTCCAGGTGGCGGGGATCTCCGCGTCCGTGGCGAACACCACGAACACCTGCTCACCGTCCTCGGTGCGGTACTCGACCCGCTGACGCGGGGCTGGCTCCACTCCGGACTCGGACTCCATGGACTGGGCGCCCAGGCGCATGCCGCGCAGGCTGCGGTCGCTCATTCGGTCTCCTTCCGGCCCCCATCGGGGCGGTACGACGTCGACCCACCAGTCTACCGTGCACCGTCGGGTACCTCGGCCGGTCCGGCGGGGGGATCTGAGGGTGCCAACGCCTCAGGACCCATCTTTGTTCCCGCCCTCGCCGATCCGGCCCTCCGGGCTGACCGCGTCCGTCCCCCCGGGGGCACGCCGCGGCATGGTGGGCGCGTCCGCAGGGGAGGTCGAGGCCTGCAGGGCGCGCTCGGCGGTCGCCGAGTGCTCGTCCTCCAGGATCGCCGGCGGCGCCAGCGCCTCCTCCAGTGGGGTGTCCGTGATGGCGCCCAGGCCCTGGCCGGCCTCGCTCAGCTCGGCGGCGGTGGTCGGTCGCGGTTCCCGCCGGCGGCCCCGGGGCCGGGCGTCGGCCTCGCCGTCATCGTCTCCGCTCGACGATCCGCCGTCCAGGTCCTGCACGGCGGACTCCGCCGAGCCGGAGCCGCCGAAGGCCGAACCCATCCGGCCCAGGGCGTCCGTGAGCTCCGCGGGGATGACCCACACCTTGTTCGACTCGCCCTCGGCGATCTTCGGCAGCGTCTCGAGGTACTTGTAGGCGAGCAGGTCCGGGTCCGGGCGGCCCTCATGGATGGCCTCGAACACCACGTGGATGGCCTCCGCCTCGGCGTTGGCACGCAGGATGCGGGCCTGGGCGTCACCCTCGGCCTCGAGGATCGCGGCCTGGCGCTCACCCTCGGCGGTGAGGATCTCGGCCTGCTTGGTGCCCTCGGCGGTCAGGATGGCGGCACGGCGGTCCCGCTCGGCGCGCATCTGCTTCTCCATCGAGTCCTGGATGGAGTGCGGCGGGTCGATGGCCTTGAGTTCCACGCGCGAGACCCGCAGTCCCCACTTGCCGGTGGCCTCGTCCAGCACCCCGCGCAGCTGGTTGTTGATCGAGTCACGGCTCGTCAGCGCGACCTCGAGGTTCATGCCGCCGACCACGTTGCGCAGCGTGGTGGTGGTGAGCTGTTCCACCGCGTGGATGTAGTTGTTGATCTCGTAGGTGGCCGCCTTGGCGTCGGTCACCTGGAAGTACACCACCGTGTCGATGGACACCACGAGGTTGTCCTCCGTGATCACCGGCTGGGGCGGGAAGGACACCACCTGTTCCCGCATGTCCATCAGGGGCCGCATCCGGTCGATGAACGGGATCATCAGCGTCAGCCCGGCCCCCCGGGTGCTCTGGTACTTGCCCAGGCGCTCGACGATGCCGGCCCGCGCCTGGGGCACGATCCGCACCGCCCGGATCAGGATGATGGCCACCAGGACCGCTACGACGATGAGCACGATAAGGACTTCCACGCCCTTGCTCCCTCCTGCGGTCCGCGGACCGCCTGCTGTTCATGCTGGGTAGGTTGTGCGCCGGGTCAGGGTCCGTCGGTCTGGTCGGCCTGGCCGGACTCCCAGTCGATGCTCGGACGGGGGTGGATGATGAGCGTGGCCCCCTGGACCCTGTCGATCTCCACCTCGGAACCGGCCGGGATGAGGACCCCGGTGGCCGAGCGCGCCGTCCACGTCTCGCCGTCCACCTTCGCCAGCCCGGAGTCACCCGTGGTGTCCTCCAGGACCACGGCCGTCCGGCCGGGCAGGGTGTCCACGTTGGTCAGCTGGTCCGCCGGCCCCTTCTTCAGGTGCCGCAGGGCCGTCGGCCGCACGGCCGCCAGCATCAGCAGGGACGTCCCGGAGAACATGACGATCTGCAGCCAGGCCTCACCACCGGCCAGTGCCGTGGCGAGCGCGGCCGCCGCACCGGCGGCGAGCATGAGGAACACGAGGTCCAGGATGAAGACCTCCACCACGGCGAACACGACGGCCACGGTCAGCCAGAACGCCCAGAGGTTGTCACCGACCCATTCGACCATCGTGGCCTCCTGCCCGCGCGATGTGCGCCCTTCCCCCCATCCTGCCTGCTCACCACGGCATCCGACAACGTAGGTTATGCACATGCGACCAGAGCAGCTCGACCTCATCACCTCCACCGGGACGCCCTCGCTCACCCCGGACGGCCGGCACCTCGTGGTCGCCACCTCCCGCGCGGACTTCGGGACGGACGGTTACACCGGTCAGCTGTGGCTCATCTCGACGGACGGTGCGGCCCCGCCGCGGCGCCTGACGCGTGGCTACCGGGATGCCGGCCCGCGCGTGGCCCCGGACGGGAGGAGTGTGGCCTTCCTGCGCACGCCAGCCCCGGGAACCGGCCACGGCGCCGGGATCGACCGGGACACCCCGGCCGACTCCGCGCCGCAGCTGGTGCTGCTGCCCCTGGACGGCGGCGAGGCGCGGTTCCTCACCGACCGGCCCCTGGGGGTCACCCAGTTCAACTGGTCCCCGGACTCCTCCCGGATCGTGTTCAGCGCCGCGGTGCCCGAGGCCGGTCGCTACGGCACGCTGCCCGACGTCGGCCCGGCGCAGGAGGACCCGCGACTGTTCACCGGGCCGGACCACCGCGAGAACGGACGGGGCTACACCACCGACCAGCGGGCCCAGTTGTTCGAGATCGAGCTCCCCGACCCGGACGGGGAACCCGTGTTCGCCCCGCGGGGACGGGCGAAGGCCGCCGCCGCGCCGGGCCCGGCCGTGCCACCGGCCCGTCAGCTCACCGGTGGGGAGCGCGAGGCCACCGATCCGGTCTACGCCGCCGACGGCCGGCACGTGTTCTTCACCACCACGCCCGGGGCGGGCGCCGGGCTGGACCTGCGGACCGCCGTCGCCGTGGTCGACACCCGCGCCGTGGAGCCGGCGGGTCCCCACGACGGCTCCGTCCGG
>NZ_DAOMPX010000114.1:3370-4006 GCF_035445025.1 Citricoccus sp.
CATGGGTGGAGGACGAGAGGTTGCTGCTGGTCTACGACGGCTCCGTCCGGCTCGTGGCGGGCGGACGCGAGGTACGGACGTCCTTCTCCGGGCCGTGCGTCTCCCGCAACGGGGAATGGCTCTACCTGCACGGGGAGGACGTGGGGGAGTCCGGCCTGGAGTTCGTGGCGGCGAACACGGGCGTCTACGCCGTGCCGGCCCCCACGGCCCTCCGCCACGCCACGGCCGGCTGGGACCGTCCGGCGGCCACGCTCCGGCCGCGGCTGCTGACCGACGCCGACGGGATGAACTGCTCCGGTGGCCCCCTGCAACCCTCGGGGCAGGACAACGTGCTGGCGCTGGCCGAGCAGCGCGGTCGGCGCGTGCTGGTGTGGATGTCCCATCACGGCCACCCGGAGACGATCGTGGACCTGCGCGGAGAGGTCACCGGCGCGTCCGAGGCCGGCGGCAACCTGGCGGTGTCCTACACCACGGAGCTCTCCCCCGGGTCTGTGGGCATCCAGCACCGGGGGACGGGCCTGACGGAGCTGTTCGACCCGAACGACCCCTGGCGCCGGGACGCCTTCTCGACCGCGGGCCTTGAGCGCGAGTACCGGGTCCAGGAGGGCGTCGAACCGGGCATGGTGCACGGGTGGG
>NZ_DAOMPX010000115.1:0-4004 GCF_035445025.1 Citricoccus sp.
CCGACCACGTCCGGGGAGGCAAGTAGGGCGTGCGTCATCCTGGAAGTCAGCGGAGTTGGCCCGCCACTTCACCGCAGAGGGCAACCGTCTGGCCGCGCGCGTGGCCGACGAACTGGGCGACGGCTACGAGGTACAGTTCAGGTCCTGCGAACCAGGCGTGCCGCCGCGCCGGTTCCGTGGGTCGCACCCCTCCCTTCCCGTACCGTGCCCCGCACTGGCCTGTCGCGGGGACTGTTTCACTGCCTGTTGTCCCAGCGTCCACGTCCGCAGGCGGTGAAGATGACGGCCCGGATGCCGTCGCCCATGCCCCCGGGAGAGCCCGCACTGTGTGGTGTCGGGCCGGGGGCTATGTCGCGGCACCCAAGAGGGACCCATGAAAAACCAGTGACGAGTAAGGAGATGAGCATGCCGGAACCTACTCCCGGACCGGAACGGTCCGCCAGCCTGGGTACCGAGGGCGAGCTGGACCAGGACCGTTACATCGGGACGCGGGACCTCACCCGGTGGAAGTCCGGCCCGGGCCTATGGCTCGCCGACAGCGTCAACCGGATCGGCAGGCTCCTGGGCCCCTATCAGGCTTTGGTGCTGCTCCTGGCGCTCGGGGCGGGGATCTCCGTGACGATGACGTGGCTGGCCTCGGAGACCTATGAGGCCGTCACGCAGGCCAACGGGGTAGCCGCGCTTGACCACCCCGTCCTGGACACCATGCTGGGGCTGCGTTCTCCCGGCACAAACGTCCTGGCCACGGCCTACACCAATATCGCCGGGGTGGTGGGGATGCCCATCCTCGCCGCCGCCACCATGGTCACCCTCGCCCTGAGGCGACGCTCCTGGACGCCCGTCATCCTGATCACCGCCGCCGCCGCCGGGTCCTTGTTCATGACCCTGTCCGGAAAGAACCTCATCGGCCGGACCCGCCCACCCCTGGCTGATGCGGTCCCCCCGTATGAGCACTCTGCATCCTTCCCGTCCGGGCACACCCTCAACGCGCTCGTGATCGCTGGCATCGTCGCCTATGTACTGCTATTGCGCCAACACTCCCGCCGTACCCGGGTGCTGACCATCACCCTCGCGTCAACCTTCGCTCTCACCATCGGGATCAGCCGGGTCTTCCTGGGTCACCACTGGTTCACCGACGTCCTCGCCGCCTGGCTCCTGGGCCTGGCATGGCTGGCGATTGTCATCACCGCCCACCGCCTGTACCTGACCACTCGCAAACGGACCACCCCGGCTCCCTTCGCCGAACCGTAAGCAACCCCGAGCAAGACGAGGCAGCGCGCGGCCGGACGGCGGCCGCCCAGGAACAGGTCCGTAGTCACCGGTGGTCAGGTCACCTGGGACCCGATGGAGATCGAGACGGTCCTGGTCGGTGACCTCACCGGTGCACCGGTTGCGGGGACCGTCCGGTTCGGTGTGGATGGCCGGCACTACGAGCTCGACCTCAGCCAGGACACCGCCAAGCAGTTAAGGGCCGAAATGAGGAACTACGTATTTCGCGCGCCCGGTCGCGGCGCCGGAGGCCGCACAGGAAGCCACGCTCATCCGGACCTGAGCCAAGAACAACGGGTACGAGGTCGCCGCCCGCGTGCGTATTCATCGTGAAGCGATCGAGGCCTACCGTCAAGCCGTCTAAGCCCGGCGGCGCCCTGCCGTTGACTGGATGGACGCCGGCAATCGCCGCGCCCCGCCGCCGGGGGGCTGACGTCCCCCCAGTCTCCTGAGCACGTGTCGCCGGTCGCCCCCGAGGACTAATCGGACTTCTCGCCCGCGCAGATGCCGATGATCATCGGCCCGACGTTGCCGAGAGATCTCAGCAGCGCAGCCTCAGCCGAAGCGTTGACCACCGGCCATTCTCCGGATCCGTGAGGAAACGGTGGGTGCCTCAGGTGGTGTCGAAGGACTGGAGGGCGTCCAGGAAGTGCTCGGGGCGTTCGAGGTGGGGGACGTGTCCGCAGCCCGGGACGACGGCGAGTTGACCATGTCGCAGTCGGGATGCTGCGTGACGGGCCTGGGATACCGGGACGACCGCGTCTTGAGCCCCCCAGATGATGAGGGTGGGGATCCGGAGCTGGGGCAGGGCATCGAGCAGCACCCGGCGCTGCCCGAAGGGACCGGCCTGGGTGCGCAGGGCGGCCAAGGAGGTATGCAGGTGGTGTGGCAGGCCCGCCAGGCGACGCTGCTCCGCCACCCAGTGCGGCGGCGCCAAGTGTGGTTGGGCGAACATCAGCGGGATCCGGGCCCACGCACGGTGGACCGCGCCGATGCTCGTGCGTCCGGCTCGCGTTGCGACGTCACCGTAACCGGGGACGGTGAGGGCACGCAGGGCCGGGTTGACGTAATGGCCCAGTCCCGCGGAGTCCTCGAGGACCAGGCGATGGACGCGGTCCGGGTAGCCCAGGGCGAGCTCGAGGGCGATGCTGCCACCCAGGGAGTGACCGACCACGACGGCCGGTGGCGCCTCGGCTCCGTTGACGGTGTCGAGGAAGGCCGCCATCGCCTCGGCCAGGCGTTCCGGTGCCGGCGCCTCATCGGAGGGCAACGGGTCACTGGCGCCGTACCCGGGCAGGTCCGGCGCGTACACGGTGTACCGGCTGGCCAGCCGGGGCAGGACCTCGCGCCAGTACGCCGAGCTCTCCCCGACGCCGTGCAAGAGCAGCAGCGGCCGGCCGGAACCGGCGACCAGGTAGTGGATGCGTCCCCCGTCCAGCGAGATGTCGCGAAGCTCGATACCCATGCCTGCCCCCAGTGCCGTGACCAACCGATGCCTTCCGCACCGATCATCGCACGCGCCCACCGATCGTCCCGCCCAACCCCGCGGCAGCTCGCCCCCATGAGCCATGCCGGTAGCGGGGTTGACCCCTAGGGGAGCGGCTTACAGCACCCGTTCGCCGAGGCCGGCGGAGGCTGCATGGGCAATGGCTCCTGCCCGAAACGGGATCCACTACTGGGGTGAGGTCTGGCAAGGGGTCGTCAGCGATCGTCAGTGTGGTGGGCGGTTACGGAGGCATTCTGTCCCCCGGTCTGGTCAAGGCCCTCGGGACGCTGGAGTGGGGCCGACTATCTTAGGCATCTGAAGGCGTTGCGTACCGTTCTGCGCTCGGCGGGCCTCACTGCTTTCGGCTCACCACGCCTTACCCGGTTCGATCCTGCCTACAGGCTGTGGTGCATGCGTGGCCATGAAATCGTCCTGGGCCTCCAAGACACCGACTGACGAGCCAAGGTGGCCTCCTCCTATGAACGGTGTGTCGGCTGTTTTGCGGATCAGGCTGTCGTTGTCTTTTCAGACTGCAGGGTCTGATCGCGAGTGCGGAGGTAGTTGGCGATCGCTAGGAGGTTGATCGCCGCCCGGCTCACGATACCCACCGGGCGATCATCCTCGCCGTTGACCACCGGCACCTTCTTCAGCCGTGCGTCCGACAGCGCAGCGACAGCATCTGCGACCGATGCGCCGGCCGTGATGGTGACGACATCGCGGGTGGCCAGCCTCATGACATTCAGGTTCGCCAGATCGGACATGGCCTGTTCGAGGTCGTCATCGGCACCAACCGCATAGGAGTAGATCGAGATCGAGGACGGATGGGCGGCAGACAGATAGCGCATGACATCGCCGTCGGAGAGGAAGCCTGCCAATGATCCCTTGTCGTCGAGGATCGGCGCCCCCGAGATGCCGCGTGCTGCGAAGGTGCGCAGGGCGTCAAGCACCGACTGGTCCCAGGACAGGGCGTAGACCTCGGACTTCATGATCGATGCGACGGTGTGCGCCGAGCTCTGATCGAGCTCATCCGAGCGACGCGAGCGAACCGAACGGTACGCGAGGATGGCATGGGCGATGCCGATGAGTGAGGTGAGGACCACCAGGGCGGCAGCGCCGTGGAAGCCGGTGAGCATTGCCTCGCTCTCGCCGAGCCCGGCGCGTACGTTCGCGGCCGTCAGTGCACCGTAGATGCCGGCGGCCAGCGAGGTGCCCACACAGCCGGCGATCTGGAAGCTGGTGGAGACCACCG